>JBOHRY010000143.1:0-2392 GCA_050732955.1 Gemmatimonadales bacterium
GTGCAGCACCATGGTGATGAACCGGGAGTAGAGCAGGTGCAGCACGGCGTGTTCGTTGCCGCCGATGTAGCTCGGTACCGGCAGCCAGCGGCGGGTGCGCTCGGCATCGAAGGCGCGATCGTCGAAATCGGTGCTGGGATAGCGCAGGAAGTACCACGCCGAATCGAGGAAGGTGTCGGAGACGTCGGTCTCGCGACGGCCCGGCTTGCCGCACGCCGGACAGGGAACGTGGTACCACGCAGCGTTCCGCGCGAGCGGGGACACACCGGAATCGTCCGGCCGGAAGTCTGCCAGGTCGGGGAGAAGAACCGGCAGTTGATCCTCGGGGACGGGGACGGCGCCGCAGTCGTCACAATAGATGATCGGAATCGGCGGACCCCAGTAACGCTGGCGCGAGATGCACCAGTCATACAGCCGGTACTGCGTCTTGCGCCGCACCAGGTCGCCCGGCTGGGCCTCCTTGGCTTCGAGCATTGCGATGATGATGTCGCGCGCCACGTTGGGCGTCGTCCCGGTTGCCGCTCCCGAATTGACGACGCGATCGGTGTCGCTGTCGCCGGCGTACGCTTCGGCGAGCGGGGCGTTGTCCTCGTCACCGGCACCTGCGATGACGCGCACGATATCGAGTCCGTATTTCGTCGCGAATTCGAAGTCCCGTTCGTCGTGTCCCGGCACTCCCATGATGGCGCCGGTGCCGTACTCCATCAGCACGTAATCGGCGATCCAGACCGGGATCGACTTTCCCTTGTCGCCGATGGTCGCGTAGGCGCCAGTCAACACGCCGGTCTTGTCCTTCCCGGTCACCTTGCGCGCGACGACGTCCTTGGCGGCAGTGGCCGCGCGATACGCGTCGACCGCGGCGCGCTGTTCCGGCGTGGTGATCAGGTCCACCAGCGGGTGCTCGGGTGCCAGCGCGATGAACGTGGCACCGTAAAGCGTATCGACGCGCGTGGTGTACACCGTGACCGGGTGAACGCGTGGCGGCATCCCACCGGTCACCGAGAACGTCAGTTCCGCGCCCGCGCTCCTGCCGATCCAGTTCCGTTGCGCAATGGCTGTTGACGCCGACCAATCCATCTTGCTCGCGTCATCAAGATTTTCGAGCAACCTCCCGGCGTAGTCGGTGATCCGGAAGTACCATTGCTCCAGCACGCGCTGCTCGACCAGCGCACCGCAACGTTCGCACGCTCCCGCGATCACCTGCTCGTTGGCGAGGACCGTCTTGTCGTTGGGACACCAGTTGACCGCGCCCTTCTTGCGTTCGGCGAGGCCGCGCTCGAAGAGCTGCAGGAAGAGCCACTGGGTCCAGCGGTAGTAGGCTGGGTCGGTCGTGGAAAGAACGTGCTCCCAGGCGAACATGCCGCCCATCGCGGAGAGCTGCCGGGTGAAATTGGCGATGTTCCTGGGGATCAGCTCGGCGGGATGCATCCCCATCTTGAGCGCGAAATTCTCGGAGTGGATTCCGAACGCGTCGAATCCCATCGGCTGGAAGACGTTCCATCCCTGCATCCGCTGAAATCTCCCGAACACATCCGCACCGGTGAACGCGAACACGTTGCCGACGTGCAACCCCTCTGCGGACGGATAGGGAAACATCATCAGGTTGTAGAACGGCCGTGCGGCGCGGTCGAGATCAGGCTCGTTGGTGCGCAGTTCGGCCCAGCGCGCCCGCCATTTCGCCTCGACGTGCGCGGGATCGTAGCCGGTCTTCATGGCTGCGAATATAGCCCGGAGCGGGATCGTCGAACCAGCAAGAAGACAAGGAGGGTCGCGAGTTTCCGCGGCCCTCCCTGTCATGCACGCATGCTGCGGACAGTGTCGTTCGCGTCAGCCCTTGGTCGCCGTGTGAGCGCTCAGGTCGATCACGAAGGTGGTGCCATTGATGCTGGCGTCAGCGGTCGAAGAGCCGCTGAATGTCACGGTCACCGTGCGAGTTGTCGTCTTGCCAGCGTTGGGTCCCGCGGTCACGGTGATCGTGCAGGTACGCGTGATCGTGCCCGAAATCGGCCAGCCGTTGCCGCCATCAGCGCGCACCGGCAGCACGACGTCGGTGACCGTGCTGGAGCAGACGAGATTGTACGCCCGGCCGTTGTCGCCGTTGGTCCGGGAATTGGTGATCGTCCCATTGCCGGTGCCGTTGACGGTGCGCGTGGTTTCGGTGCCGACGAGGCCGCTGACGGTGAAGTCGCGGTGGCGATCAACGGTCGCGGTCCACGGTCCGTGCGTTCGTTCGCCCGAGATGTCGGCAACGACATGGATCGACGCTGTGAGCAGTGAATCGTACGCCGATTGAGGCTGCCCGTCGGCGTCGAGGAGCGTGATCGTCCGCGTCACGTCGAGCCCGTTGCGCAGCGTGTCGGGACAGTTGAACGATCCGCCGACGAAGGTGCAG
>JBOHRY010000144.1:0-6573 GCA_050732955.1 Gemmatimonadales bacterium
GCGCCAGCTACGTCGCGCTGGGCAAGTACGCGGCTGCCGAGCCTCACCTCCAGCGCGCGCTCGCTCTGCGGGAGCAGCATCCCGATGCTGCGCTTCCGCTGGCCAGTGCCCTCGGCTCGATGGCCAACCTCTACGATGTACGCGGCGAGTTCGTTCGCGCGGATTCATTCTACCATCGCGCCCTGGCGGCGCTCCCATCGAACAGCCGCGACTCCGCGGTGGCTCACCGCTCGGCCGATCTCGCGAACCAGCTGGCCCGGATGCAATCGCAGCAGGGGCATTACCCGGAAGCTGTCGCACTCCTTCTCCAGGTACTCGCGCGGCAGCGCCAGCTCGACGGTCCGATTTCGGCTGCCGTCGCGCGGACGACCGGCGACCTCGGCGTCACGCTGCTGCAAGCCGGGCAGGTAGTTCGAGCGGACAGTGCGTTCGAGGCAGCGATCACAGTGGCTCGCCAGCTGAATCCGCCCGATCGGTTGCTCGAGGGTACCGATCTCGGCCGGCTGGCTACTGCGCTCGATCTTCAAGGCAAGATTGCCCGGTCGGATTCGGCGTACCGGATGTCACTCGCCATCCTTGATTCGATTCAGGGTCCGGACCACCCAGACGTCACCTGGATCCGGTACAACTATGCCGGATCATTGGCCGACTGGGGACAGCCAAGGCGCGCTCTGGATGAGGCCGACCAAGTTCTGGCGTTGCGGGGCCGGACGCTCCCCGAGACCCATCCGATGCTCCCCGGCGTGTTGATCGTCAAGGGGCAGGCCTTGGCATCGCTGGGGGACCATGTCGGCGCTGCGGGCGCGATGCAGGAAGCGCTGACTTTGCGCCAGCAGTATCTCGTGCCGGGACACTGGCTCATCGGAAGCGCGCAGGCGCTGCTCGGCGCCGAGCTCTGGGACGGAGGACGCACGAGCGAGGGTCTGCAACTAATGACCGCCGGGTGTCGCCTTCTGGCGAAGGATCTCGGTCGGGAGCATCCCAAGACCCGAGACGCCCTCAGCCGCCTGCGGAAGGCCGGCCATCCGGACGCTTGCTCCTGAGTTGGATCAGGCCGTTGCAGCCCCGCACTGATTGAGAACGATCGCGACCGCGACTCCAATGGCGCTGAGAAAGTGCTCGAACAAGAAAACCTAACCGCCTAATTTATCAGCAGCTTGTAGCGAATGAGAACGATCTCAACCTCTTTCGAGGTCGGCGCTCGACTGGAGGTTTCTCTTTCGTTCCCGGGCGACTTGTATGACCAGAGGGATCACCGACAGGGCGACGATCGCCATGACCACGAGGGAGAAGTTGTGTCGCACTGTGGGGAGGTTTCCGAAGAAATACCCCGCTGAGGTGAAGAGGCCGACCCAGAGGACCCCTCCTCCGATGTCGAAGGTCAGGAATCGGAGATAGTGCATCTCCCCTACCCCGGCCACGAACGGCGTGAAGGTGCGAACGATCGGGACAAACCGCGCCAGGATGATCGCCCGGGACCCGTGCCGGGCGAAAAAGTCGCGCGTACGATTCAGATGGGCCGGCTTGAGGACCCGCAGCCGGCCCGAAAAGGCCGGCGGTCCGATGTGCCGACCGACCCAGTAGTTGACGTTGTCGCCGATGACTGCGGCCGAGGCCAGCAGGGCAAACAGCAGCCACGGATTGAGCGAGCCGATCGCCGCGAAGCTCCCAGCGGCGAAGAGCAGCGAATCTCCGGGGAGCAGCGGAAGGATCACGAGCCCGGTTTCGCAGAAGACGATCAGGCAGAGAATGCCGTAGGTCCAGGTTCCGTAGTCGTGGATGATTCCGGCGAGGTGCCGGTCCAGGTGCAGCACGAAATCGATCAGCGTGCGCAGCGATGTCATCCGGTGTCCTGGTGAAAGCCGTGTTCGCCAAGTAGCGGAACGAAGCGTACGTCGTGGACCGGCCTCGCTTCATGGCCCTCGCCGGTGGCGTTTCTCGTCACCAGAGTCAGGACTTGTGCCGCCTGATCGCCGACCGGAATCACCAACCGTCCTCCGGGAGTGAGCTGCTCGACCAGTGGTTGTGGAATTCCGGGGCTCGCCGCTGCGACGATGATACCCTGATACGGCGCGTTTGGTCGCCACCCAAGTGAGCCGTCGCCATGCAGGATGCTCACGTTGGCGATGCCCAGGGCGCGGATGATTTCGTGCGCGCTCCGGGCAAGCTCGGCGATTCGCTCGATCGAGAAGACCGATTCCGCAAGCATCGCCAGCAGCGCCGTCTGGTAGCCCGAGCCGGTTCCCACTTCAAGCACCCGTTCGCGACCGGTGAGCTGCAGCAGCTCGCACGACCGGGCTTGCACGAACGGCTGAGAAATCGTTTGCCCGTTGCCGATCGGCAGCGCCTCGTCCTCATATGCCCGGTGGCGCAACGATTCGGGAACGAAGAGGTGGCGCGGGATGGTGCCGACGGCGCGCAGCACCGCCATGTCGCGAACGCCTTTGCGCTGCAGCGTTTCGACCAGATTCGCACGATACCCGACGAATCCGTCTGTCACCTTTCGCCGCCGAGGTTCCAGCCTCTGACTGTCTCGAGCAACTGATGGTTGGTGAGGTCAAGCTGTAGTGGCGTCACGCTGACATAACCCGCAGCGACGGCCGCGTGATCAGTATCATCTGCGCCCGTCCAGATGATCTTGCCACCGCCGATCCAGAGTACTTCCCTCCCCCAGGGGTCCTTCTGCCGCATCACGGACTCGGAGAAATACCGCGAACCGAGTCGGACAACCCTGAGCCCGCGAACCTCATCGGCTGGGATCGGGGGGAGATTGATGTTGAGCAGAGTGTTCCTCGGAAAGTCGGTCATGCCGCAGATCCGTGCGACGAGTCGCGCGAGGAGCGGGGCGTAACCGGCGAGGAGGTCATCTCGCCGCGCCGCAAACGAAATGGCGATGCCGGGGATTCCGAGGACGACGGCTTCCATCGCCGCAGAGACCGTCCCCGAATAGAGCACGTCTTCTCCCATGTTCGGCCCGAGGTTTACCCCGCTGAAGACGAAGGAGGGCTTCTCCGGCATCAGCGCTTCGAGCGCCACCAGGACGCAGTCCGTCGGGGTGCCGTCAACCTGCCAGGTGCCGTCGGGGCGAACCACGGGCCGAAGCGGACGCGTCATCGTCAGCGCGTGAGACTGGGCGCTTTGCTCGCGGTCCGGAGCCACCACCGTGACCTGCCCGGCTGTCTGGCATGCCTCTGCCAGCAGCTGCAGGCCTGGTGACAGGATTCCGTCATCATTTGCAACTAGGATATGCATGCCCGGAAGATAGCCCCCGATATGGTCTTAGAACCGATGGAGACCCTTGGAATCCCAGGCGGTGTTGATCGATTTCGGCGGTACGCTCGACGCTGACGGCGAACCCTGGGTGGACCGGTTCTTTCACGGCTACTGCGCGGCCGGCGGTTCAGTCGATCGGCTGACATTCGGCGCGGTGTTCGCCCGCTCGGACGCCGAGTTGGCCCGCACCCCCGGCATCGCCGGGTTCGACTACTCCGCCACCGTCCAGTCTCAGGCGGCCTTGCTGGCGAACCTGCTTCCCGACGGGACCTGCCTTCGTGGCGGAGCGGTCGCCGCCGAGTTCGTCGCATCGGCTCGCGTAATCGCCGAGCGGAACCGTGGCGCACTCGAGGCACTCGCCGGGAGATTCCGGTTGGCGGTCGTTTCCAACTATCAGGGCAACTTGCGGCCGTGCCTCGACGAACTTGCGCTGGGTGATCTCTTCGACGTGGTATCCGATTCGGCGCTGGTGGGGACACGCAAGCCCGATCGACGCATCTTCGATCTCACGCTGGCTGCGCTCGGTTGCAGTCCCGGAGCCAGCTGGATGATCGGCGACAGTCCGCCCAACGACATCGCGCCGGCTGCAGCGCTCGGCTTGCGCACTTGCTGGCTGGCCGCACCGGATCGCGAAACCACGGCGCCAGCTCCGACGACGCGCACGGCGCGATTCGACCGGGTGCCGGAACTGCTGGCGACATGATGCACGGACTGATCCTGGCTGGAGGCGACGGGTCACGACTGCTGGCCAGCGGAGTCACCGAACCCAAGGCGCTGGTGTCGATCGGCGGACAACCGCAATTGCGGCGCGCTGCACTGACCTGCTTTCAACTCGGCTGCCGAAGCGTGACGTGCGCGATACGCGCGGGCCTTGCGGCGGACGCGGCGGTCGTGTGCGCCGGCCTGGATGCGACCATCGTTCCGGTGCAGACAACGTCATCGCTGCACACGCTGGTCGAGGGGCTGCGGGTCGTTCCTCCTGGTCAGGTGTTTTGCACGCTGGTTGATACCGTGATGCCGACCGTCGATTGGGTGGCGGCGCATCGCGTGGCCACCGGAGCGCTTCGCGATGCCGATGCCGTCATTGCGGTCACACCGTTCGTCGACGACACGTCACCGCTCTGGGTCGAAGTCGGGCCCGACGGCTCGGTGCGGAGCTTCGGACAGCGCGTCGCACCGGTGCTGGTGACCGGTGGTGTCTACTGGCTCGGAGCTCGGGCACGGTTGGCGGCCGCTGCCGCGGTTGCGAGCGGCGTCGTGCGACTGCGCGGATTCCTCTCGTATCTGATCGACTCGGGACTACGCGTGCGTGCCGTCGAGGTCTGCCGGATCATCGACGTCGACACCCGTGACGACCTGGTACTCGCGACCGCGCTAATGCGACGAGAGGCCCACTGACTATGCGTGCTGTTGCAATGTATCGAAGCGCGACCTACTCGCCTGGCCGTCACCGGAGCAACGATGCGGCCATCATGGACGCCACGACCGCCATCCTCCTGGATCGCGGCTGGTCGGTCGAGCGCCTGGGCGAAGGGGACGTCGAGGCCGGAATCGTCCCCACGGCGGACCTGTATCTCAACATGTGTCAGGGAGCCGGCGCGTCATCCCGCCTGCTGGAGCTCGAGGCCTCGGGCGCGCGGATGATCAATGCACCGTCAAGCGTGCTCGGTTGTCACCGGCACCGTCTGGTGCCGGCGCTGGCGGCGTCGGGACTCCGCTTCCCTGCCACTGTGATCGCCCGGACCGCGGACGCAAGTCGTGCCGCGCTGCGGCTTCCGGCTGGTGACCTCTGGATCAAGCGCGGCGACGTGCACGCGCAGGAAGCGGCGGATGTCGTGCGCTCCAGCCGGGACCAGGTGGCGTCGGCGCTGGACGGATTCGCCGCGCGTGGTATACGTCAGGTCGCGTTGCAGACGCACATCGACGGTCCGGTGCTCAAGTTCTACGGCGTCGGCAACGGTTCGCTCTTTCACGCCTTCCGCGAAGATGGCCGGCCGGTGGATGGCGACACGGTTGACCTCAGGGCGCTGCGACAACTGGCGTTCGCCGCGGCGAAGCGGATCGGCCTCCAGGTGTTCGGCGGCGACGCGGTCGTCGCATCGCGCACGGCGCCGATGCTCGTCGATCTCAATGACTGGCCGAGCTTCGCTCCAATTCGCGATCAGGCGGCTGCCGCGATCGCCCGCCTCGCGGCGGCCGGCATCCTGCAACGGAGTCTTTGATGACCACGGCAACTGTCCCGGTGGCAACCATTCCGGGGCCTCGATCGGTTGAGACGTTTGCGCTCGAATCGCAGTTCGCCGCCCCCGGGACGCAGGGCGTGGCGCTGTTCAGCCAGCTGGCGCTGGATCGCGGTGAGGGCGCCATTCTCTGGGATCGCGACGGTAATCGGTACATCGACCTGATGGCCGGCATCTGCGTCGCGTCGCTCGGCTACGGGCACCCGAAATACGTGGCGGCATTGCAGGCTCAGGTCGCCCGCCTACACGTGGGAAGCTTCGCAACGGCACACCGCGCCGAACTCGTCAAGCTGATCGCCAGCATCACGCCGGGTGACTGCAATCGCACGCAGTTCTACTCCAGCGGCGCCGAGGCGGTCGAAGCTGCGTTGCGCCTGGCGAAGGCACATACCAAGAAGTCCGAAGTCGTCGCGTTCTGGGGAGGTTATCACGGCAAGACGGGTGGCGTGCTCCCTTTGCTCGGCGGCACGTTCAAGCACGAGCTGGGTCCGCTCATGCCCGGCTGCTATCTGTCGCCGTATGCCAGTCCGTCTCGCGATGAGTTCGCTTCGGCCTCGCCGGAGGAATGTCTCCAGCGCGCGATGCGCTTCCTCCGTCGCAAGATCCAGCTCGAGACCACCAACAACATCGCCGCGATCATCGTGGAACCGATCCAGGGTACCGCCGGCAATATCGTACCGGTGTCCGGGTTCCTGCGGGAATTGCGCCGCCTGGCGGATGAGCTGGGAGCCGTGCTGATCGCCGATGAGATGATCACCGGATTCGGCCGGACTGGCCGGATGTTCGGTGTCGAGCATGACGCGATCGTCCCGGACATCATGACGGTGGGCAAGGCGTTCGGCGGCGGCTTTCCGATGAGCGGCGTCATCGCCAGCGAACGAGTCGCCTTCTCTTCGCCCTGGTCCAATCCCAGCGGCAGCTCGTCAAGTTATGGCGGCAATCCGCTGGCCGCTGCCGCGGCATTGGCGGCCATCTCGATCACGCTCGAAGAGGACCTGCCGGCTCGGGCCCACCGGATCGGCGAACGAATGCTCGAGGTGATGCGTGGCTGGGAGAGTAC
>JBOHRY010000145.1:0-4033 GCA_050732955.1 Gemmatimonadales bacterium
CAACTCGGACTCAATCACCTCTTCGTGTTTGAGTGTGCGGGATGACAGGATTTGCCTGGGATGAGGCGAGCGGCCGCTTCCTGCCGGTGGAGCGATGACGGCGCCCGACGGAGCCTCATTGGAACGCATTGTTCCGGGCCTCCTGGAGGGCGACGAGGCGACCGGGTTACACACCCTGCGGCTGCACCTGGAGCGCTATCGTTTTGCGAGCGAGCACATATCTGGTGGAGTGATACTCGACCTCGCCTGCGGAGTCGGGTACGGCAGCGCGTTACTCGCGGCGACCCATTCTGGCTGTCGTATCATCGGTGCGGATCTTTCGGCGCCCGCACTCCAGCATGCGCGGACGCACTACTGGTCGCCTGCAATCCGGCTGATCCAGGGCGACGGTGCCGCATGGCTGCGCCCGCGGACAATCGACGCGGCAGTCTCGCTTGAAACACTCGAGCACGTTATGGATCCGTCGGCGTTGTTCGCTGGCATGGTGTCCGCACTCCGACCTGGCGGCGTCCTGATCGCGTCGGTGCCGGTCACTCCGTCGGTCGATGCCAACCCGCACCATGTTACGGACTTCACTGCCCGTGGCTTCCTGGCACTCGGCGGTCGCCACGGATTGGTTGCGGTGACGCGTCTCGAGCAGCGTCAGGCCTACTCACCGATCGCAGTACTCGCCCGGCGCGAACGCCGAACTCAGGACCTGCGGCGCGGGCTTATTGGCTATTACCTGCGCCACCCATCTGCATTCGCCCGTCGCGCCTTCGCACTGGCAAGGTTCGGGTTCGAGAATCGCTACCTGACCGTCGTTTGGCGAAAGCCCAACCAGTGATCAACGCTTGCTTCCTGCACCGTCGGTCGGCGCCAGTCAGCTCAATCCGGCCGGAAGCATCGTTGCAGCCCGGTTTAAATCACCTCGCCAGGTTCAAGTGCCCGCTATGAACGAGTCGCCACGCACCGTCGCATACCGGCGCCTGGAAATCGGTGCGCTGATTGCCGCTGCACTGCTCGGGCTGACCGTCATCTGGGCGTTCCGGTTTCGCGGCTGGTATCCCCACGACGAAGGGCTCCTTGGCCAGTCGGCCGAGCGCATCCTGCGCGGCGAGATTCCCCACCGGGATTTCGACGATACCTACACCGGTGGCCTGGCGTTGTTGCACGCGCTGGTCTTCCGGATGCGCGGAATCAGCATGAACGCGCTGCGCGACCACCTTGCGGTGGTCGCCACCGTCTGGCTCGCCGGAATGTTCTGGTGGCTAACGCGCTGGCTCCGTCCGATCGGCGCCGCGATCGTGGTGGCACTCCTGGCGGTCTGGAGCATTCCGATCTATCCGGCGGCGATGCCGTCGTGGTACGTGGTGTTTCTCACCGCCGTTGCCGGTGTAGTGCTCGTCGTGGGCCAGCGGTATCCGCGGGGGGCAGCACTGGCGGCGGGCGGACTCATCGGTTTGGCGGCATTGGCCAAGATCACCGCTGCCTTCGCGCTTGCCGGCGCAATCTGGGCACTCGTGGCGCTTCGTCAGGACGAAGACCGCTTGAGGCGCGGGGCGGTGGAGATCCTGATCGCGGCGCTGGTGTTCGCCGTCCTGGTGATCCGGCTCGTGGACAGCTCGCTCACCGTGCGAGTCATCGCGCACCTGGTCGTGCCGCCGCTCGCTGTGACGGCCGGCCTCGCCTGGCGCGAATTGCGTCAGGGACGCGGCCGGGGTTTTGGCGTGGACCGGGAGCTCTGGTTTCGCATCGGAGCCCTGGTCGCGGGCGCCGCCGTGCCGGTCGCAATCTTCGCCTGGTGGCTCGCGCAGAATGGCGCGCTGACGCCGTTCCTCGCCTCAGCGGCTTCGGTCGTCCGACTGCGCGTCGCGCAAGCCTGGCTTCCGCCGCCCTCGACAGTGTCGATTCTCTGCGCCGTGCCACTTGCGGCGCTGCTGTTGTCACGGGACCCGCGGTTGCGCATCAGGCCGTACGTTCTCGCCGGCTGCGGCGTCGCCTTCGGCGTGCTTGCCTGGTTTCGCCACGAAGCGTATGGCGACCTCTGGGGAGCCTTGCGTGGAATGCTGCCGATTGGCGCAATCCTGTTCGCCGTGGCCTGGCGGAGGGGACTCGCCGAGGAGGTCTTTCCAGTCGCGCGCCGGGCGCTCGCCGTGTTCGCTCCGCTCGCCGGTGTGATGACCCTTACGCAATACCCGTTCGCTGCGCCGATCTACTTCGTATACGTGCTACCGCTGCTCATCGTCGCATTAGCGGCCGCCGTCGCCCTGCGGCCGCGCGCAACGCAGGTGACCGCGGGCGTCGTCGCCGCGATCTATCTCGCCTTTGGTCTCATTGAAGTGGTGCCAGGTGCACCCGACTCGGCCGGCGTCTCAGCGGCGCATTTTCCTGCGTTCGCGTGGCTCGAGACGCCACGGGGGAGACTCCTGGTTCCCCCGGACGACGCCGACGAGTTCAACGAGCTGGTTGCGGTGCTCGATTCTCTCCCGCGCGGGCCGATCTGGGCGGGACCGGATGCACCCGAGGTCGCATTCCTCTCGGGCCGCGTTGACCTGAATCGCAACTTCTTTGGATTCCTCGGCCCGAGCCGCACCAACTGGCCCGAGTTCGCTCGCCAGATGGTCCAGCGGCACGTCGCGATCGTGGTGGTGGACACCGAACCTTCGTTCTCGACCGCACTGTCGGCAGCGGAAACGGTGGATATGTTCCGCGCGTTCCCCAGGAGCCGGGCCGTCGAAATCTTCCAGATTCACTGGCGAGATCCCGGACCATGAAGTTGACGCTCTGGCGGATGGTGTACTTCGAGCCCGGAGGCAACGCTCCATGCGCGTGAGCATCGCCATCCCGCTTCTCAACGAGGAAGCGGTTCTCCCCGAGCTGGTTCGCCGCATTGCCGCCGCGCTGGATGGAATACCCGGCGGGCCGCATGAAGTGGTGTTCGTTGACGACGGAAGCACCGACGCCACGCGTGCCATGCTGGCTGAGGCCCGCCGTGCCGATGGGCGCATCCGCGCAGTCCTCCTGTCGCGCAATTTCGGGCATCAGCCGGCGATCAGCGCCGCGCTCGATCACGTCCGCGGTGACGTCGTGATCGTCATGGACGGCGATCTGCAGGATGCGCCGGAAGAGATTCCGCGGTTTCTCGCGGTACATGCCGAGGGATACGACGTCGTGTACGCTCGTCGCGTCGATCGCAAGGAAGGTGTCGTCCTCCGCGCCTGCTATTTCCTCTTTTATCGGGCGTTTGCCCGGCTCTCGCGCGTGAGCATTCCGATCGACGCGGGCGATTTCGCATTGATGAGCCGGCGTGTCGTCGACGCCATCCGCTCGGCTCCAGAGCGCAATCGTTACCTGCGCGGCTTGCGGGCCTGGGCGGGATTCCGTCAGCAGGGAATCATCGTCGAGCGCGCGGCACGGAGTGCAGGGCAGAGCAAGTATTCCTATCGCGCCCTGATTCGCCTGGCGCTGGACGGACTCTTCGCCTTTTCGATCGTGCCGATTCGCGCCGCGATGTTCCTCGGCGCACTGACCATCCTGGTCGCGATGGTGTTCGTGCTCTACGCCATATACGCCAAGCTGATGCTGCATCGATCGCCGCAGGGCTTTACAGCGATCATCCTGATCATGACGTTCCTGTCCGGCGTCATTCTCTTCTTCCTTGGTGTGGTGGGCGAATACGTGGGTCGCGTGTACGAAGAAACCAAGGCCCGGCCGCTCTATGTGGTCGATCGCGTTCTCGGCGACGGGGACTGAGCGTGGATGAGCGCTACGCGGCCGCCTACGGCGCGATCGCACGCTCGCATTGGTGGTGGCAGGCGCGTGAGTTCGCCATCGTCCGGGAACTCCGCCGGCTGCGGCGCGGCAAGCCTCCCGGGCGCATTCTCGACGTCGGTTGCGGCGACGGCATCCTCTTTCCGGCGCTGGCGCCGTTCGGCGACGTGGAGGGGATCGAAGCGGATGGCACGACGCTGGATCCCACCGGACCGTGGCGAGATCGCATTCATGTCGCCACATTCGACCAGTCGGCGCCGCTCGACGGCCAGTACGACCT
>JBOHRY010000146.1:0-3531 GCA_050732955.1 Gemmatimonadales bacterium
CACATGTTCGGCGAGGACCCGGACGCTGTTCTTGACGACTTGCAGAAATCCGCCTTGCACAGCGAAGCGGCGCGCGACGCCACCCGCCTTGACGGTGAGCACGCCCGAGCCGAGCATCGTCATCAACGGCGCGTGATTGGACAGGATGCCGACTTCACCGTCGATGGCGGGCGCGATGACCGAATCGGCCTCGCCATCAAAGACCGCTGCCTCGGGCGAGATGACCGTGACGTGCATCAACCCTTGAGCTCCTGCGCCTTCTTGATCACGTCCTCGATGCCGCCCTGCATGTAGAACGCCTGCTCCGGCAAGCTGTCGAACTCTCCCGAAAGCACCCGCTCGAACGACGCGATGGTGTCGTCGAGCTTGACGTACTTGCCGGGGAATCCCGTGAACTGTTCGGCGACGTGGAACGGCTGCGAGAGGAAGCGCTGCAACCGGCGGGCACGCCCGACGATCTGCTTGTCCTCTTCGGACAGTTCGTCCATGCCGAGGATCGCGATGATGTCCTGCAGCGCCTTGTAGCGCTGCAGCGTACGCTGGAGGCCGATGGCGACGTTGTAGTGCCGCTCGCCGATGAACTGCGGCGCCAGGATGCGGGAAGTGGAGTCGAGCGGATCGACCGCCGGATAGATGCCGAGCTCCGAGATCGCGCGGGAGAGCACGACGGTCGCGTCGAGGTGCGCGAATGCCGTCGCCGGCGCGGGATCGGTGAGGTCGTCGGCCGGCACGTAGATCGCCTGAACCGACGTGATCGATCCGTTGCGTGTCGAGGTGATCCGCTCCTGCAGATCGCCCATCTCCGTCGCCAGTGTCGGCTGGTACCCCACCGCGCTCGGCATCCGGCCAAGCAGCGCCGACACTTCGGCGCCGGCCTGGGTGAAGCGGAAGATGTTGTCGATGAAGAGCAGCACGTCCTGCCCCTCGACGTCGCGGAAGTATTCGGCGACGGTAAGGCCCGAGAGACCGACACGCAGGCGCGCCCCCGGCGGCTCGTTCATCTGGCCGTAAATGAGCGCGCAGGTCTTGAGAACGCCGGACTCCTTCATTTCGAGGTAAAGATCGTTCCCCTCTCGAGTCCGTTCACCCACGCCGCAGAAGACCGACTTGCCGCCGTGGCCCTTCTGCACGTTGTTGATCAGCTCCATGATCACGACGGTCTTGCCGACGCCGGCGCCGCCGAACAGCCCGATCTTGCCGCCCTTCACGAACGGCGCGATCAGGTCGATGACCTTGATCCCGGTCTCGAGAATCTCGGTCTTCGGTTCGAGCGCGGTGAACATCGGCGAGGATCTGTGAATCGGCCAGCGCTCCACGTCGGCGGGGATCGGCGGCCCGCCGTCCACCGGCTCGCCCAGCACGTTGAGGATCCGACCCAGCGCGGCATTGCCGACCGGTACCGACACCGCGCTGCCGGTATCGGTGGCCTGCATCCCGCGCGACACGCCGTCGGTCGAGCTCATTGCGACCGCGCGCACCTGGTTGCGTCCGATGTGCTGCTGCACTTCGGCCACCAGGTGCACCGGCAGCGGGCCGGTGTCGTCGAAGACCGTGAGCGCGTTGTACAGCTCGGGAAGCTGGTCGGGCGGAAATTCGACGTCGATGACCGGTCCGATGACCTGGACGATGGTACCGACGGTTTTTTCTGTCGCGGTAGCAGTTGCGGTCATAAACCTTAGGCTTTAGGCGTTATGCGTTAGGCATTAGGGGGTCATTAGGAGACCGCACCGTGATCCAGTGAACTCGTAGTATCCGATCCGCCAGTCGTCAGGCTCCTAATGCCCAACGCCTAACGCCTAACGCCTAACGCCTAACGCTTACTCCAGCGCCGCTGCGCCGCCGACAAGCTCCGCGATCTCCTGCGTGATCTGCGCTTGACGTTGTCTGTTGTAGGTTCGTTTCAACCGCTCGAGCAAGTCACCCGCGTTGTCGGTGGCGTTTTTCATCGCGGTGCGCCGCGCCGCCTGCTCGGCCGCGACGGTCTCCACCAGGCCGCGGAAGAGGGTGTTGCGGACGTAAAGCGGCAGCAACGCGCCCAGCAGCGTGGCGGCGTCGGGCGCCAGGATGTAATCCGGCTTCATCCCCGTCTTGGCCGCTGGCCGCTCGATCGGCAGCATCCGGATCGTGGCCGGCGGCGAATTGAGCACGCTGATGAACCGCGATTGCACCAGCTCGACGACGCCGATCCGCCCCTCCGCGAAATCGCGGAGCAGGTCGTCCACCACCGATGCGGCGTGGTCGGGCGTCGGCCGATCGCCGATATCGACGCGCTCGCTCCGGAACTTGCGGCCGATGTAGCGGAAAAAACCGATCCCCTTCTTCCCGATCCCGATCAACTCCACCTGATATCCTTCGACCGTGAGTGCGTCGATGCGACGCCTGGCTTCCTTGATCAGGTTGGAATTGAAGCCGCCGGCGAGGCCGCGGTTGGAGGTGATGAGGATCACGACCGCCACTGCCGGCCCACCCTCCGACGGCTTCGCGGGTGTGCGCAGCCAGGGAAATTCTGCGGCCAGATCCGGCGTCGCCAGGTCGGCCATCACCTCGGTCAGCGCCTGCGCGTACGGCCGCGCGGCCGCGACGCGATCCTGGGCGCGCTTGAGCTTCGACGTCGCCACCAGTTCCATCGTCCGCGTGATCTTGCGCGTGTTGTTGATGGAGCGGATCCGCCCCTTGAGCGCACGATTCGTCGCCATGTCAGGCGGGCTTGAACATCGGCTTGAATGCGGCGATCGCCGACTCGATCTCGCCCTTCACCGCGTCGTCGAGAACGCGCTTGTCGCGGATGGCGGCGAGCGTCTGCGGGCGGGCGGCCCGCAGCCACGCCAGGAAATCCGCTTCCCACTGCCGGACGTTGCGCACATCGACGTCATCGACGTGACCATTGGTCACGGCGTAGAGTGCGATCACCTGTTCCTCGACCGGGACCGGCTGGTACTGCGGCTGCTTCAGCACCTCGACCATCCGGGCACCGCGCGCCAGCTGCCGCTGCGTCGCGGCGTCGAGGTCGGAGCCGAACTGGGCGAAGGCTTCGAGTTCGCGGTACTGCGCCAGCGAGAGCCGCAGCGGACCGGCCACCTGCTTCATCGCCTTGACCTGTGCGTTGCCACCGACACGACTCACCGAGATGCCGACATCGACCGCGGGGCGGACGTTGGCGTAGAAGAGGTCGGTCTGCAGGAAGATCTGGCCATCGGTGATCGAGATCACGTTGGTCGGGATGTATGCCGACACGTCGCCGGCCTGCGTTTCGATGATCGGCAACGCGGTGAGCGACCCACCCGGCTTTTTGATGCGCGGATCGAGTTCGGTGGCCTTGGGGTCGCTGCTGATCTTGGCTGCGCGCTCCAGCAGGCGCGAGTGCAGGTAGAAGACGTCGCCCGGATACGCCTCACGTCCCGGAGGACGACGCATCAGTAGCGATACCTGGCGATAGGCCCAGGCGTGCTTCGAGAGGTCGTCATAGATGATCAGGGCGTCCTTGCCCTGCTCCATGAACTCCTCACCCATCGCACAGCCGGAGTAGGGCGC
>JBOHRY010000147.1:0-3738 GCA_050732955.1 Gemmatimonadales bacterium
ATGCAATGGTGCACCGTCGACTTGCAAGCGCACAAAACCCAGCGCGCGAAGATTCTCCACGGTGTGCTCGTGGGTGACACGCGCGGTGGGCGGAAGCGGAAAGGCGATCTGCACGCGTCCAGGCGGCCCGGCCGTGATCGCGTCGGCCGACGATTGCGGGGTGTCGCGTCGCACCGGACCACCGCAGCGGATGCAGAACGGTTCACCGATGCGCGCCCACAGCAGCCGCAGGAAATCGTAGATCTCCGTCGCCGTGCCGACCGTCGAGCGCGACGACATCGCGGGCGGTTGCTGCTCGATGGCCACGGCCGGCGCGATGCCGTCGAGCCGGTCGACCAGCGGCTTGGGCATCCGCTCGAGAAACTGCTTGGCGTACGTCGACAGCGACTCGATGTAGCGCCGCTGTCCCTCGGCGTACAGCGTATCGAACGCGAGCGAACTCTTGCCGCTCCCCGACGGTCCCGTCACGACGGTCACGCTGCGGCGCGGAATCTCGACGGTGATACCGGCAAGATTGTGCTGGCGCGCGTTGACGACGCGAATGACAGACGAAGATCCGGATTCCACGCTAGAAACGTAAACACACGAGCTCTCCTACTTCTCTCTTCTCCCTTTTCTCTTCTATCTTTTTTGGGTTACGTTTGGCGCCGATGAACCGCCTGCTCACCCCGGCGCGGCTGCGTCAAGGCTTCGCCCTCTTCGTCCTGATTTCGCTGATCGCTTACGGTGCCGTGCTCCTGTATGGACACGACACCCGCGGATTCATTGCGTCGCTGTCGCGGCTGCGCTGGCGGTGGGTACTGGTCGGCGCGGCGTTGGCGTCGATGGACTGGATCGGCGGCGGACTGCGACTCTGGGTGCTGGTGCGCGTGGTGCATCCGAAACCACCGATTTCCGGTATGATCGTCGCCGGCGGAATGGGCGCGTGGGGATCGTACGTGACGCCATTTCAGGCCGGTGCCTCGCCGCTGATGATCTACGCGATGCGACGCGTCGGAGTTCCGGTGCCGAAGGCGATGACGACGACGCTGATGTCGTTCATCGCCACGGTGGCGTTCTTCGCCATCGCGGGACCGCTTGCGCTGGTGTTCGGCGCCGGAAAATCGCTCGCCGAACACGGCCACTTTCTCGGGCTCAACCTGCTGGATCTTTTCAAGACCAGCATGGCGATCTTCGTGGTGCTCGGGATCCTGCTGCTGATGGTCATGCTGGCGCCGCGATTGATCTCTGCCGGCGTGCATCGCATGGCGACGGCGCTGGGGAAGCGCAGCCAGCGGGTTGCCGCGCGCCTCGATCACCTGCGCATGGGGATCGACCAGGCGCATGAAAGCATGCGCATCTTCAACTCGCGCCGCGGCTGGCTGGCGCTCTTCTGGGCGACGATCCTCTCGGGGCCGAGCCACGCCAACAAGCTTCTCGCCGGGTACGTGGCATTGCGCGCCATCGGGATTCACGCGCAGTTCGTCGATATCCTTCTGCTCCAGACCTTCATCTCGTCGATGCTCTACTTCGCACCGACACCTGGTGCATCGGGTTTTGCCGAAGGACTGTCCACGATCGTGATGACGACGTACGTGGCGCCCGTCCTGATCCCGGTGTACACCCTCGTCTGGCGCTTCGTGCTCACCTGGTTCACGATCGCTGCCGGGTTCGTCGTGTTCACGGCGTGGGTGCGTCGCGGTCTGCAGGGGATCGAAGTTCCCGATCCATGACCGGCGGACTCCTTCCCGACGACGCGCCGGCCAGTCGCGACCCCGAACTCGGCCGGCGCCTGCTGCAGTACGCCAGGCCGTACCTGATGCCGCTGTCCGGTGCGGTTGTGTTGCTGCTGATCGAGGCCGCGCTGGCGCTCGTGGGTCCCGAATTGACGCGTCGGGCGCTCGATGTCGCTTTTCCCGCGCACAACCGCGCCATGCTGATCACGCTCGGAGCCATCTACGGCGGAACACTGGTGCTGAGCTTCGCCGGCGAATACGGGCAGACGATACTCACCACTCTGGTCGGGCAGCGCGTGATGTCGGATCTCAGGCGCCAGCTTTTCGCGCACCTGCAACAACTGAGCATTCCGTACTTCGACCGCCAGCCGGTCGGGCGGCTGGTCACGCGAGTGACGTCCGACGTGGAGACGCTCAACGAACTCTTCTCGTCGGGCGTGGTGACCGTCATCGGCGACGTTGCCACGCTGGCGGCCATCAGCGCCATGATGCTGCTCACCAATTGGCGGCTGGCACTCGTCGCGTTTGCCGTGTTGCCGTTCATGGGTGGCGTGGTGGCGTTCTTCCGACGGTCGATGCGCCAGGCATTTCGCGATATCCGCACCGCGGTGGCACGGCTCAATGCCTACCTGCAGGAGCAGCTCTCCGGCGTCCGGGTGATCCAGCTCTTCGACCGCGAACGCGCCACCGCGGCGACGTTCGCCGGAGTGAATCGGGAATACCTCGCCGCCAACCTGCGGTCGATCACGCTGTACGCGCTCTTCTTTCCGGTGGTCGAGTTCCTCACTTCGGCGTCGATCGCCCTCATCCTCTGGTACGCGGGCGTCCGCTCGGCAGGGTTCGGGCTCACCATCGGCGTGCTCGCGGCGTTCATTCAGCTGGTGCGCCGATTCTTCCAGCCGCTTCAGGATCTGTCGGAGAAGTTCAACTTGCTGCAGAGCGCGATGGCGAGCGGCGAACGGATCTTCCGGCTGCTCGACACGCCGGTCGAGATCGTCGAACCCTCCACCCCACATCCCCTGCCGGAGCGGATCCGGGGTGCCATCGAATTCGACGACGTCTGGTTTCGCTACTCCGACGACGCGCCGTGGGCGCTCAAGGGAGTGTCGTTTCGCGTAGCTCCCGGAGAAACCGTGGCATTGGTGGGCCACACCGGCGCCGGCAAGAGCACCGTCCTGTCGCTCCTGCTTCGCTTCTACGCGCCGACCCGCGGCCGGATTCTGGTCGACGGCATCGATCTCGCCGAGGTGAGTGTCACGGCACTCAGGCGGGCGATCGGCTTCGTGCCACAGGACCTCTTTCTCTTCCGCGACTCGCTGGCGCGCAATCTTCGACTCGATCGCGACCTGCCGGACGACGTGCTGGAAGAGAGCCTGGCTGCGGTGGGCGCGGCGGCGCTGGTCGAGCGCCTCCCTGAAGGCCTCCAGCACCGCGTCGCCGAGCGCGGTCGTTCGCTCTCGGTCGGTGAGCGGCAGCTGCTGTCATTCGCCCGGGCCCTCGCCGCCAATCCCGCCATTCTCCTCCTGGACGAGGCGACCAGCGCCGTGGATCCGGAGACCGAGAGCCGCATCCAGGCGGCGCTGGGCGAACTCCGGACCGGACGCACCGCACTGATCGTGGCTCACCGCCTCGGCACCGTCTTCGATGCCGACCGGATCATGGTTTTTCATCATGGCGAGCTCCGGGAGAGTGGGTCTCACCGGGACTTGCTGGCTCAACGTGGCCTCTACCAGCGCCTCGTGCTCCTGCAGCGGGGTGAGTCACGTCGCGCCGAATCCGCGTGATTCTTGCCCGGCGCGGTCGGCGACAGGTAGTTTTCGCGCCCCCGGCCCTCCCACCGGGACTAACCGCGGAGTTGCCCCTGGAGCGATGGCCGGCACACGACCCTGACGCCGCGAGCGAGACCGATTCGGGACCGGAGTCCATCCTGGCCACGCTTCGGGTACGGTCGGGGTCGCGGGCCGGCGCCAAGCTCGTCCTTCGCAGTGCCGCCGCCCAGCTTGGCGCCACCCCGGGGAACGAC
>JBOHRY010000148.1:0-2280 GCA_050732955.1 Gemmatimonadales bacterium
ACTCTTTACCGGATCACCCGCGCTGATGGCGGCGCTGGGCACCGGACCCGATAATCATTGACATTCACTGCGGCGACCGAAATGATGAGCGAAAGCGCAGTCCAGACCGTGCCTGACGAAATTGTCCGCCTGACCGACCAGATGGAGCGTGTCTATCGCGGCGACGCGTGGCACGGCCCCGCGCTTCGCACCTTGCTCAACGGCGTTGACGCCGCGGTCGCCAGCGAGCGCCAGCATTCGGGCGTGCACACGATCTGGGAGCTGACCGTCCATGTCACCTTCTGGATGGATGCTGTGCGGCGCCGGCTCGCGGGAGAAATCCTCTCGCTCCAGGATGGCGATGACTGGCCGGTGATCGATGCGCGCACGACATTCCGCTGGCGCGACGCGGTTGCGGCGATGGATGCCTCGCACCAGCAACTGGTGGCTGCGGTACGTGCGCTCGCACCGGATGACCTCGAACATGTCGTGCCGGAGATGGGCTACACCAACTACGTCATGCTGCACGGCGTGGTACAGCACAACGTCTACCACGCCGGACAGATCGCCATGCTCCTCAAGGCGTCACGCCCCTACTGATCGATGGCAGCGGCAACACTTCGACCCGCCACCGCCGGCGATGTGCCGCTGATCCTGCAGCTGATCCGGGAACTGGCTGAATACGAGCGCCTCGCTGATCAGGTGACAGCCGTCGAGTCCGATCTGCACGACGCGCTCTTCGGTCCGCGACCGGTTGCCGAAGTGATCCTCGCCGAAGTCGATGGTGAGGCGGCGGGGTACGCCCTCTTCTTCCGGAACTTCTCGACGTTTCTCTGCCGGCACGGGGTCTATCTCGAGGACCTCTTTGTCCGGCCCGCATATCGTGGCCGGGGAATCGGCAAGCAGCTGCTGACTCACCTCGCGAAACTCGCGGTCGAGCGCGGCGCGCAACGACTCGAGTGGGCGGTGCTCGACTGGAACACGCCCTCGATCGAGTTCTATCGACATCTCGGCGCCAGGCCGCTGGGAGATTGGACCGTTTTCCGGCTGGAGGGCGACGCCCTCAAGCGCCTGCCCTCCGCTCCGGACTGACAGCTCCCGTCGGGACCTTGCCGGCTGTGCACCGCCGTCTCGTTCACCCGTCAACTATTCAGCTATTGACGAAAGCGGCGATTGTGATATAATTCATCTATGTATTATTTGTAGCTGTACTGATCAGCTCGCCGGCATGGCGGCAACTGATCAATAACTGTTTATCAGACATGGAGTTACATATGACCACTGCCGTTCTCGCCGATCCGGTCGCCTTGGCGCCCTGGACCATCGATCCGGCCCACACCGAGGTCGAATTTTCGGCTCGGCACCTGATGATCTCGAACGTCAAAGGTCGCTTCGACAGCCCCACCGGGAGCGTGACCTACGATCCGGCGCGGCCAGATTCGCTGGAACTCGACGTCTCGATTCCGGTGAACACGATCGACACGCGGAA
This sequence comes from Gemmatimonadales bacterium, assembly GCA_050732955.1. Taxonomy (GTDB): domain Bacteria; phylum Gemmatimonadota; class Gemmatimonadetes; order Gemmatimonadales; family GWC2-71-9; genus Palsa-1233. The sequence goes on from JBOHRY010000148.1 coordinate 1,469, forward strand.
TGCGCAACGCGACGCGCACCTCCGTTCGGCCGACTTCTTCGACGCCGAGCATTTTCCCGAGATGACGTTCAAGGGGAAACGGATCGAGGGCGACATCAGCGGGAAGTTCAAGCTCATCGGAGATCTCACCATTCGGGGCAACTCGCGAGCGGTAGTCCTCGACGTCACCGCCGAAGGTGGCGGGCCCGACCCGTGGGGTAACGAACGGCTGGGATTCAGCGTCACCGGCAAGATCAATCGGCAGGAATTCGGTTTGCGCTGGAATCAGCTGCTCGAAGGCGGTGGCTTGACGGTCAGTGATGAGATCAAGATCATCATCAACACCGAGATTCTCCGCCCCAGGCAGTAAGCGCGCGGCGCGCGGCGTGGTTATTTCTCCTCCTTGACCACGCCTCGCGTTGACGTGCTGCTGGTGCATGGCATGGGCCGCACACCGCTTTCGATGTGGCGGCTGGCGCGATCACTCCGCGCCGCCGGCCTCCGAACCCACCAGTTTGCGTATACCACCGCGTGGCAATCGGTAGACGCGATCGTCGAGCGCCTCGCCGCGCGACTGCGAGAGCTTTCGGGAAATGATTACATCGTGATAGGGCATTCACTGGGCGGCGTGTTGCTGCGCGCGGCGATCAGCAAGCTCGGTCCCGACGTTCGACTCCCCCGCCGTCTGATCATGCTGGGATCGCCCAACCAGTCACCTCGACTCGCGCGCCGGTTCTCGCGGGCGTCGTGGTATCGCCTGCTGAATGGTGACGCCGGAAGCCTTCTCGCCGATCAAGCGAGATTGGCGCGCATTCCGGTAGTATCCGTGCCGA
>JBOHRY010000149.1:0-5542 GCA_050732955.1 Gemmatimonadales bacterium
GACCGACAGCGCTGGCGGCCAACTCGCGCGCATCGTGGTCGATTCGATGCAGCTCGATCCGACCGGCGGCATCGTCGACGAACTCCGCCGTCATCCGACCGCGGCGCAGGATGCCCGCGGTGCGTCGGTGCGCGTCTATATCGCGCGAGGCAAGATCCAGGGCGGCGTGCAGCTTTCCGATTCAACCAATCCTGCGCTCGCGGCGATTGTGCAGTCGATCGCGGTGCTCTTTCCCGGAATCCGGCGCGGCGCCAAAGTGGGCGACAACTGGGCCGATACCAGTCATATCAGCAACTCCGCCGGCCCACGCCGCGTTACCGGCGAGGTCGTCGCCACCTGGAAAGTCGTCGGCAACGAGGGCGATGCATTGATCCTCGACGGCACGTCGACGACGCGAAGCAAGACGGAAGATGGCAGCGGCCAATCACTGACGCTGACCGGCACCAGCAAGGAACGGGTGGTGATCGCTCCGGACGGATTGGCGCGACGCGCGTCGATCACGACCAATAACGAAATGAGCATCACGGTACCGAGTCAGAGCGCCACCATTCCCGGCAAGACTACCGGATCGCTGACGCTGACACCGCTGCCGTAACTCCGTTGTGCTCCCGCGACAGCGGCCGACGTCGCATGGGGCATGAAGGCCTCACTCGGCGATCGAACGCGCGCGTCCACTCGCGTCCGACCAATCGCTATCACTACGCTGCTCAGCGCGGTGCTCGCGGCGGCCTGCGCGCATGGCCGGCCGAACGACGAGCCGGCACCGCTGCCGGCTGCCAACGCCATCCGCCTGGCCGATGGCTGGCAAGCGACAGTGCTGGTGCAACGTGACGATTCGATCATCCTGACATTGCCATCCGGCGATCAGCAGACACAACGATTCGATCGGCAGGCGGGGCTGACGCTGATCGTCGACGGCAATGGCCGCATGTCGCTGCGACTCGACTCGATGACGCTTCGGCCCCGGGGAGACAAGGTGACGATACCCTTGGGTGCCACCTGGAGCAGCCGGGCCGGTGATGCCGACGTGGGCGCCATGCGGGTGACCGGCGGCGGCGATCCCGCGGCCGAGCTCACGGCCGTGGTGCGGAACCTCCTGCCGCGACTTCCACCCGAAGGGGTCCACGCCAGGATGACCTGGAGCGATTCATCGACCGGTCAGGTTCGGGTGGACATCTTTCGCGCCAGCGAGCACCGCACCGCCAAGTGGTCCGCGGGGACCCTCAGCGACCGGAGCGGCGCCAACATCCTGCCGGTTCTGGTCCGGGAGGAGTTCGAGCAACTCGGTGACGGCATGCAAGGTGGGCGGAAGCTTACGATGACATCGCAAGGTAGTCGTATCGGCACGTACTACGTAATGGCAGATGGCAGGATGAGCGGTGCGGAGCTCTCCGACTCGGTCGCCATGATGATCAGCGTGCCGGATTTACGGGAAGTGGTGCCGACCATCCGGTACGCCAGAACATCGGTGCGCTTTCTCTACCGCGCGAAGCGGGATTCCTAGCCGCCAATATAAGTAGCCTGATTTACTACTACGGATAGTCTGACGCCAGACTAACGATACTAAATTATTACTATCTGCAGACTAGATACGCCGGATCGGGCCCATCGATCGCCGGCCGGTCTGGGCGGTTCGCGATCGCCGTCATGATTTCGTGAATCCACCGCGCCAGCCGCGCCGCATGGTCGTAGTCGATGTATTGCGGTTCGTCGGTTGGCTGATGGTAGTCCTCGGCGTATCCGAGCGAGAAGTAAGTCACCGGCACATTGTGGTGCACGTAGTTGACCTGGTCGCTCCGGCAGAATCGGTTGAGCGGATTCGCCGGCACATCCCACGACCGGTCGATCGCCATCGGTTCGGGCGAAATCGCGTTGACCGAATCGATGATGTCGCCGAATGCGCGCGACAACCGGCGCGATCCCAGGATCTGCACCGAGTTGGGACCGCCAAATGGCACATCGGTAACGCGTCCCTTGCCCAGCATGTCCATGTTGTGTGCCGCCACTACCGAATCGAGCGGAATGGTCGGATGCGCGGTGAACCACGCCGAGCCCAGGAGACCGGCCTCTTCGCCAACGTGAGAGATGAAAAAGATCGAACGGGCGGGATGTTCGGTGGCGAACCGTTCGGCGATCTCGAGCAGCACCACGGTGCCGGAACCATCATCGTCCGCACCGTTCATGATCGAGTCGCGGCGCGGCGGCCGGATGCTGCGCGCACGGGCGATGAGCGAATCGATCTTGTGCTGCTGTGCGGCGGTCGGCTGACAGAGGGGATCGTTGGCGCCCTCGGGGCGCACCACGCGATTGAACGCGCGAAGCGAATCATGATCGACGGCGACGGCGTTGACGCCGTTGTGGTCGTTGTGAGCGCCCACGAGTACGTACTCGCCGGCACGAGCCGGGTCTGATCCCGGGAGAATCGCGATGACGTTGCGTCCCGGCGTCGGTGACAGGTGCCATTGGTAGTCCCATGATCCGGTGATCTGGCCGCCAACGGTGCCGACGGCGACCTGGTCGAGCGGCTTGCCGAAGAGCGTTTCTGCCACGGCGGAACTGATCGTCGCGCTGCCGATCGCGTTGGCCGCGGGCATCACCTCCATCCCGTTGCGCGCATTGAACACCGCGCCTGCGCCACGACCGAGTGAATCCTCGACCAGCAGCATTGCCACGGCACCGGCTCCGGCCGCGCGCCGGTCATTCGCCGCGCCACCACCGCGTCCGCCCTGCCGCCCTCGACCTCCGGCCGCGGCTGCGATCGCCGGCGCGGCGCCACCGAGACCCACCACCTGGCAGCGATTGAGTTGACCGCCGCGGCCCCCGCCAAACTGCGGCGGTCCGATGAACACCGCGACCTTGCCGCGGAATACGGCGGGATCGAGGGCCCGCGCGGTGTCGCCCCAGCGACCGGCGAACACCGTCGGCACGTTATCCAGAGCCAGATGAGCCGCCACGCCATTGCCGGCAGTCGGCGCTGTCGGCACCCAGTCCCGGCGCGCCACGAGCGGTGCGCCACCGGCAGCGAGACGAACCGTCAGGCTGTCGAATCGCATCGGTCCGAAAGGCAGGATCTGGAAGTAAGAGCCGTTCTCGCCGACCGGCTTCAATCCGAGCCGCTTGAATTCGCGGGCGATGTATTCGGTACCCTTGTAGTTGCCGAGCTCGCCGATCCGGCGCCCCATCATCGAATCGTCGGCGAACTGATAGAGGCGGGTGCGCAAATCGTTGGCGGTAATCGCCGGCACGGTCGGACGCGGCGCCCACTTGAGCGGACCGGTTTCGTCGGGCCAGACATGGCGGAGGCCGGATTGATGCCGGGCCGAGGGTTTGGTTTGCGCGGATGCGGTCGAGGCGGCGGCGATGATGAGCACTGCGGCGGTGAGAAGTCGGCGTGGCATATGGATCTCTGTGGCGTGCGTTAGGCGTTGGGCGTTGGGCGTTAGGATGGCTGTGAGGAAACTGAGCGCCCTAATGCCCTCCTAACGCCCAACGCCTAACGCCTTCTAATCCAGCAACCGCAGCGGCATCACCAGCGTCAGATACGCCGCGGGGTCGTCCCAACCGACCGGCTCGATGGTCGACGCCCGCTCCGGAGCCTTGAAGGTGAGTCGCACTTCGTCGGTGGGCATGTACTTCAGTACTTCCAGCACGTAGTTCGCGTTGAAGCCGATATCCAGCGCCTCACCCTCGTAGGAGACCGTGATCTCCTCCTGGGCTTCGCCGAGGTCTGGTGTGGTCACCGAGAGCCGGCACGAGCCATCGCCGAAGGCCATCCGGATGCGGTGCGTCTGATCGCTCGCCACGATGCTCATCCGGCGGAGCGCCGACATCAGTGACGCCTTCTCCACGGTGGCGACCTTGTCGTTCTCGCGCGGAATCACCTGCTCGTAGTTGGGATACGGCCCCTCGATCAGCCGGGTGAAGACCTGCGTCGTGGCGGAGCGGAACCCGAGATGATTGTCCGACCGGCCGATCTCGATCTCGTCGTCCGGACCGAAGAGCTTGCGGAACTGCTCCAGCGCCTTGGGCGGAACGATCAGCTCGGCCTGCTGCGCCACGGCACTCTGCAGCGGAATCTCCATCTTGGCGAGACGATGTCCGTTGGTCGCGACCATGCGCATGCGATCAGGGAGCAACTGCCAGAGCACGCCATTGAGCACCGGACGACTCTCTTCGGTGCTGGCGGCGAAGGCAACATGAGCGATCAACTTCTGCAATTCGCGCGCGGTGGTCTTGGACGCTCCGTCGAAGGTGACCTGCGGAAAGCTCGGGAACTCCTCGCGGGGAAGGCCCAGCAGCTTGAATTTCGAACGTCCGCATTCGATGGTGACTCGCTGCTCGCCTTGCGTCGTCATGCGAATGCCGGCACTGGGAAGCTCGCGCACCAGCTCGACCAGCTTCCGCGCCGGCAAGGTGATCGCACCTTCCTGGTCGACCGCTGCCGGTACCGTCGTCCCCACCGCGATATCCAGATCCGTGCCGGAGAGCCGCAAGCCATCCTTGGTGGCTTCGAGCAGGATGTTGGCGAGCACCGGCAGCGTGGTCTTGGTGGGAACTGCGGCCGCGACCGCGGTCAATCCCTCCTGCAGCTGCTCGCGCGTGATGGTGAACTTCATCGGCTTCCCCGGGTTGCCAGAAGTACTACGATGACCAGCTTTTAATACCTAGTAGTAGTGGTAGAGGAGCGGGATATGTGGACCCATTCCCTAACCGGTTTCGTTGCCGCGTCCTACGTCGTTCCCGTCGCGTGGATGTCGCGTGGAGGGCGGGGAACTGCAGGCCGCTTCCCCACGGCAATCCGCATTCGCCCACGTCCTCCACGATCGCTCCTTGCACACTGTGGGCTACACTGTCAACAACTCTGCCCGGGCCGATTCTACGCGCTCACGAAACTGCCGATCGCGGCCCAATTGCGTCTGCACCTTGTCCACGCTGTGAATCACGGTCGAGTGATCGCGGCCGCCAAAGGCCTGGCCGATCTCGACCAGCTGCATCTGCAGCAGCTCGCGCGCGAGGAACATCGCGATCTGGCGCGGCACGGTGAGCGTCTTGATCCGGGCCTTGGAGCGCAGCCCTTCGGGAGTGACTCCCCAGCGCCGGGCGACCACTTCCTGCACCTTCTCGATGGTCGGCATCGTCCGGCCGCGTGGATCGGTTTCGTCGCCCGGGCGGATCCGGTCCGCCAGGGCCTCGCGGGCCAGGTCGATCGAGATCTCGCGATGCCGCAGCGACGCGTAGAGCAGCAGCTTGATGATGCAGCCTTCGAGCTCTCGCACGTTCGAACGCACGTTCTCCGCCATGAACCGGAGGACGTCGTCGGGGATCGTCGTCTCGAGGTGGTCCTGCTCCTGCTTCTTCCGCAGGATGGCGATCCGGTGCTCGAGGTCGGGCTGCTTGACGTCGGCGACCATTCCCCATTCGAAGCGGGACACCAGGCGAGCTTCGAGGCCGGGAATTTCCTTTGGGGCGCGATCCGACGTGAGGACGATCTGCTTGCCGGCTTCGTAGAGCGCGTTGAAGGTATGGAAGAACTCTTCCTGGG
>JBOHRY010000150.1:0-2896 GCA_050732955.1 Gemmatimonadales bacterium
GTGCTCTCCCGTGTGCAGCACCGCGTTGCGCGGGAGCGAGTTTTCGCGCCGGAGCGTCGCAACGGAGACGCCGGCCCGGCGTGCCACGGCAGCAATGCTTTCGCCCCGGCGCACGGTGTAGGTGCGCACCACGGTGCGCGCAGAACGCGGCGGATCGGGTTCGCGGAGGAAGCTGGCCGGGATCGTGGTGGAAGCCGCCGGGATGTAGATCGTCGAGCCGGGGGTCAGCCGCCTGCCGCGCGCGGACCGGTTCGCCAGCCGGATCAGTTCAGCAGTCGATTGATAATGCCGCGCCAGTGTCGCAACGTTTTCGCCGCGCTTCACCTCGTGCGCCGTGATGACGTGGCGAGCCTCATCGGGGAGCGCCTGGTACGCCGCGGCAATCTTCTCGGCCGTACCGGTCGGCACGCGAACCGGATAGCTGCCGTCCGGAGGAGTGACGAGCCGGAGCAGGTGCGGGTTGAGGTCGCGCAGCGCATCGAGCGTCGTATCCGCCAGGCGCGCTATCAGGTCCAGCCCGGTGCCGCCATCCACAATGACCGAATCCAGCGAGAAGGGTACCACGTCGTGCGACACGTCAAAGCCGTATTTCGCCGGCTCCTTGGCGATGATCGCGGCCGCGATGAGCTGCGGCACGTAATTCTTGGTTTCGTCGCGGATGGTCCGGGAATCGGCCAGCGTGAAGAATGCTTCATCGCCTGAGACATCGACCGTGTCGTCGTCGGATGAATTCCTGGCGTTGATGCGATCGAGGCCACGGCCGACGCGACCGGCGCCCGCGTTGTACGCGGCCGCGGCGAGATAATGCGAGCCAAATCGCTGGCTGAGGTCATCGAGATAGTGCGCGGCCGCATCAGTGGCCTTGATCGGATCCCGGCGCTCGTCCACCCAGGTATCGCTGCGCAGCCCGAAGAGCCGGCCAGTCCCCAGCATGAATTGCCAGATGCCGACCGCGCGGGCTCGCGACACTGCTTCGGGGGAATATCCCGACTCGATCAGCGCCAGATAGACGAAATCGCCCGGAAGCTTGCGAGCGGTAAACGCGGCGCGGGCGAAGCCTTCATAGCGGCTCATCCGCTGCATCCAGATCTGGAACCGGTCGTGGGCTCGTCCGGTGAAGAGGTCGAGGTAATACTGGACCCGCGGCTGACGGGCGAAGTCGGCGACGTTGAGATCCCAAGTTGGCGTGGCGTCGATCGGCACATCGGGAAGCGACGGGGCCGGCTGATCATCGCCAAGAGAATCGAGCACGGCGGCGTCCGCCGCGGAGTCCGGTGCGGCCGTTGGCGACGCCGAATGCATGCTGTCGGCGGGACGCGCGACCGGAGCGGCAACGCTGACTGAATCGCGAACCGGCTTTGGAGCCGGCGCCGGCCCATCAACCGCCGGAGGCTCGGCGGCGACCGCGGCCGACGCTGCCGGCACCGAATCGGTCACCCGGGTTGTTGGCTGCTGATTCACCACGGCGCGTCCGCCGCACGCGGCAACGAACACGCTCAATCCGGTCAGGCATCGCCGCATCCGCTGCCTCCGTGGTGGAAATTCCGTTCGAGGAATGCATGCGCCCAGCAGGGCTCGAACCTGCGACCTGTCGCTTAAAAGGCGATTGCTCTACCAGCTGAGCTATGGGCGCGTTGGCCTAGACTATAGGTTCGCGCCCGACCGATCGGAAGTATGCGTCGTGATCGTGCGATCGACCAGACCGCGCACCGCTGGCATCCAGGTGGACGGCTCACGACTTGAGCACAAAGAGCAACCAGTCGGCCTGTTTCCGCAATGGCTTCGGCTTGATACTGTCCAGCGACGTCACCGGAATCGCCGAGATCACCATCAGTGTCGACCCGGGCAGCCGCCGCTTGACCCTGGCCACCGTCCCCTCGCCAAAGTCCGAGTGGAAGTCACCGTTGTACTGGATGACCAGCGGTGCTCGACCGTCGCCGTGCGCCCGCGCGATGGATTCGGCCATTGTCTCATCCTTGACGCACTGCGCTTGATAAAACCGCACCATCAAGGCCCGAAGTTCCTCGGCGGACATCAGCGGACCGGGGCCCATCGGGTGGTCGCCCATCGCCTTGCCGAAGCGCCGGAAATAATCGTCCTCCGGACACTGGAATTCGGCCGCGGCCCACCCGCGAGTCGAATCAGACCATTGAGCCACCGTGGCGAGGCCAGAGGTTGCCACGGCGCTGGCCATCCGGCGCGGAATGTTGCCGGCGATCACCCGCCAGCCGTGCGCGCGAGCAAACTCCACCAGCGGTCGGTAGTCGGTGGCATAGTTGGGCCAGGGTCGCGCGCTTCGGAGAAAGTCCTCTTCCGTAATTGCGCCGGCCAGGTACTTGTCGAGGATCGGCTGGACGTCGCGCTCGAACATTTCCAGCGACACCACCACGTTGCCCCGCCGCCTGGCGATCGCCTGGAGCAACGCGAGTTCCATCTCATGCGTGGCGCGGTCGTCGTGCTCCTCGCCGAGAAAAACCACGTCGGCGCGCGCGGCGTTGCTGGCGAGGCTCTCGAAGTCGGAGAAACGCTTGTGATGGGTATCGTACACGCGGTGTGGTGCCCACCGCTCGAGGGCACCGGTGTCGGGGCGCTGCGCCAGCAACAGCAGCAGCACTCCCATGATCACGTCAGGTCGGCCTCGACAAAGAGATCCGGCTGCCCCATCGCGGTGTCGCAGAAGAGCGTGCGATGGTGCGGCGTCAGTCCCCGAATCCTCAGCGCCGCGACGTGTTCGCGCGTGGCGTACCCCACGTTGGTGTGCCAGCCGTACCCCGGGCGGCGGACGGCGAGCGCCACCATGAGGCGGTCCCGGGCGACCTTCGCGAGCAACGATGCAGCAGCGATCGCGTGACAATGGGAATCACCTTGCACGATCGCCTGGTGCTCCGTTCCGAGC
>JBOHRY010000151.1:0-4858 GCA_050732955.1 Gemmatimonadales bacterium
GTGCGGATCAAGTTCAATCCGGTCCGCGAAGTCATCGAAGGCCGGTCCGTGGCGGTCATCGACGACTCGCTGGTGCGCGGCACGACCAGTCGCGGGCTGGTACGCATGATTCGCGATGCCGGCGCCCGCGAAGTGCACCTGCGCGTGGCGTCGCCGCCGATCACCGGACCGTGCCACTACGGCATCGACACTCCGCGTCGCGAAGAGCTCATCGCCGCGAATCATTCGCGGGAGGAGATCCGCGAGCATCTGGGAGTCGACTCGCTGGAGTACCTCACGCTGGATGAAATGATTGCGGCCGCCGGGACCCGCACGCCGTGGTGTCACGCCTGCTTCTCCGGCGACTATCCGGCGCCGGCGCAACTGGCATTGGGCCAACTGCCGCATGGATCGCTCCCCGTCGTGGCACCACTCTGACCGCGGATATCCGATGAGCGAACCAGTGGTCGGCGTGGTCATGGGGAGCGACTCGGATTGGGCGGTCATGCAGCACGCCGCCGCCCGGCTGGTGGAGTTCGGTGTCCCGTACGAGACGCGCATCGTGTCGGCGCACCGGACGCCGGACCTGCTGTACAGCTATGCTGCCGAAGCGGAGAATCGTGGCCTGCGCTGCATCATCGCCGGTGCCGGCGGAGCGGCGCATCTCCCCGGCATGCTGGCGGCAAAGACGGTCGTTCCCGTGCTCGGCGTGCCGATCCCGAGCCGGCATCTCAAGGGACTCGATTCGCTGCTGTCGATCGTGCAGATGCCCAACGGTGTACCGGTGGCCACCTTTGCCATCGGCGACGCCGGTGCCCATAACGCCGCCCTGTTCGCCGTGAGCATGCTCGCCCGCACCGATGAGCTGCTCGCGGCGCGCCTCACCGAATTCCGTGCCGCGCAGGACGCCACGGTCCGGTCCCTGTCGCTCCCCGAGCCGACGTGATCCTGCCGGGCGCCACATTGGGCGTTGTCGGCGGCGGCCAGCTCGGGCGGATGTTCACGGCGGAAGCTCGCCGCATGGGATACCGTGTCGCCGTCCTCGACCCCGACGTTGATGCGCCGGCCGGACAGCTCGCCGATTGGCACATCGCCCGCCCGTGGACCGACATGGACGCGCTCACCGAACTGGCCGGGCGCTGTGCCGCGATCACGATCGAATTCGAGAACATTCCGGCCGACGTGCTTCGAGCCCTCGAGGCCCACGTCACGGTCCGCCCGAGCGCCGCCGCCGTCGCGCCGACACAGGATCGTCTGGACGAGAAGGCATTCCTCAATGCACACGGGATCGCGACGGCCGACTGGGCGCCGATTCGTAGCGACGCCGATCTTGGCGGCGCATGGCGAGCTGCCGGCGGACCAGCTGGGGTACTCAAGACGGCGCGGATGGGATACGACGGCAAGGGACAGGCGGTGGTCACGTCCAGTGGGCAGCTCCGCGCGGCATTCGAACGGCTGGGGCGGGTCCCGTGCATTCTCGAGCGCCGCGTGCGGCTCGACCGAGAGATCTCCGTCCTGGTCGCTCGCGGAGCCGATGGGTCGCTGGCGACGTGGCCGCTCGCGGAAAACGTTCACCGCAATGGCATCCTCCACACCAGCGTCGTTCCAGCTATGGTAACGGATACTATGGCTCTGGACGCGCGCGAGATTGCCGCGAGCATCGTGACCGCACTCGACTACGTCGGCGTGATGGGTGTGGAGTGTTTCGTGGCGGACGGCGGCCAGCTTCTTGTCAACGAGCTGGCGCCGCGCCCGCACAACAGCGGCCATTGGACCCTCGACGCGGCCGTGACGAGCCAGTTCGAGCAACAGGTGCGGGCACTGGCCGGGCTACCGCTCGGCAGTACGCTCGCGTTGTCGCCGGTCGCGATGGTGAACCTGCTTGGCGACCTGTGGCAGCAGGGGGAACCGGACTGGGCTCGGGCGCTGGCAATTCCCGGAGTCCGGCTGCATCTCTACGGCAAACGGGAGCCGCGGCCGAGCCGGAAGATGGGGCACCTGACGGCGGTGGCCCCGACGGCGGACGAGGCGCTGGCGAATGCGACGCGAGCTTGGGAAGCAGTCAGCGTAGCGTAGCGCAGTCGCAACACGGCGGAACGATGTTTGTTGCGGCACGCCAACAGTCATAACTGCCTGCGACGGCTAAGATATTGGCAGCCAAGGCGTTACCAATCGAAGGTAACGGCACGGGTCCTGCTTGGCCCGCTAAGCGACACCTATAGCAATCTCGACAACGGCACCTACGCCGTGGTCAACTCGTCGCTGCTGCTGCTCAACGCGCCATCGTCCACCGTCCCCGAGCCCGCCAGCATGACGCTGCTCGCCAGCGGACTGGTCGGGCTCGCGACGCTCCGGCGGCGCCGCAAAGCCTGATTACCCCGAACACGCTTGAGAGAGCGAGGCGAAGCGCACCAGCGCTTCGCCTCGTCTTATTTCGTTCAGACCCCTCTGGCAGCGCCGCTCAGAGCTGCCCCTCGACCCCCAGCGCCGCCAGCAGGAACGCATCGTCCTCCGCGATCTCCCGTAGCCGGTCGTACCGCCCCGATGCCCCGCCGTGCCCGGCACCCATGTTGGTGCGGAAAAGAAGTGGCACCCCCTGATTGGTCGTCAACTGGCGCATCCGCGCCACGTACTTGGCCGGCTCCCAGTACATCACCTGCGAATCGTTGAGCGACGTTCGCACCAGCATCGCCGGATAAGCGGCCGCGCGAAGATTGAGGTACGGGTCGTAGGCGCGCATCCGTGCGTGATCCTCGGCGATCGCCGGGTTGCCCCATTCTTCGTAGTCCCCGACGGTCAGCGGCAGCGAGGCGTCGGACATCGTGTTGATCACATCGACGAACGGCACCTGACTCAACACCGCCCGGAATAGATCCGGACGAAGATTGGCGACCGCGCCCATCAGCAATCCGCCGGCGCTGCCTCCCTCGATCGCGAGGCGATCGCGTGCGGCGATCCCGCGCTCGATCAACGCCTCCGCCGCAGCAATGAAGTCGGTGAAGGTGTTCATCTTGCGCTCCATCCGACCGGCATCGTGCCACGGTTTGCCGAGCTCGCCGCCGCCGCGGATGTGGGCGATCGCCACCACCATGCCACGATCGAGGAGCGAGAGACGATTCGACGAAAAGGCGATCGGATACGGATATCCGTATGAGCCGTAGCCATGCAAGAGACAAGGCGCGCCTGGGCGTGTGTCGTGGCGCCGGACCAGCGAAATCGGCACGGAGGTACCGTCACCCGCGATCGCCCACACCCGCTCGGAGCGGTACTTGCTGCTGTCGTACCCGCCGACCACTTCCTGCTGCTTGAGGAGGGTTCGTTCGTCGCTGTCCAGGTGACACTCGAACACCGATGCCGGCGTCACCAGCGACTGATAACCCACGCGAATGCGGTCGACGTCCCACTCGGGGTTCACATGCAGGTACGCCTCGTACACCGGCTCCGGAAACGCCAGTCGGTGGAAGCCGGGACCGCCGATGCGCGCCACCGCGATTTCGGGCACGCCGGCTTCGCGCTCGCTCACGACCAGATGCCGGGCGAAACAGTCATGCCCTTCGATCATGACGGTATCGCGGTGCGGCAGCAGCTCCCGCAGCGTCGCCGCGCGGACATCATCGACCGGCGCATGCACCAGCCGGAAATTGCGTCCGGTGTCGTTGATCCGGATGATGAACACGTCGCGAAACGGCTCGGGATTGGCCGGCCACACGAAGTGATCGAGATCGTACTCGATTTCCGGCACCCGGGGCAGGACGATCCGCCAATCAGCAGCGCCGCTGGCGGCCGGCAACACGCGGACTTCGCTGGTGGTGTGACTGCTGGAATGCAGCACCATCCACTGCCGACTGCGAGTCCGACCCACGTGCACGCCGAACGCCTCGTCGGATTCTTCGTGGATCAGCGTGTCGTCGCGCGTGCCGAGCTGGTGGCGCCAGAGCTGGTGGGAGCGCTTGGTCGTGGCGTCCTCGACGGTGTAGTAGAGCTCCCGGCCATCCACGGTCCAGGCCACTGACGTGACGCGTTCCCGACGGAAATCGAGCAGCGTCTCCGAAGTCAGCTGCTTGATGACGAGTGTGTATTGGCGAAAGCCGGTCTCGTCGGTGCTGTAGGCCAGGAGGCGGGTATCGTCGCTGACCGCGAAATCGCCGAGCGCCATGAACGGCTTTCCTGCGGCGAGCAGGTTGAGGTCGAGCAATACCTCCTCGTCGCCGGCCTCCACGCTGCCCTGCCGGCGGCACTGAATGCCGTACTGCTTCCCTTCCTCGGTCCGCGTGTAATACCAGTAGCCGTCGCGGCGTACCGGCACCGTCAGATCGGTCTCCTTGATCCGTCCGAGCATTTCGTCGTAGAGCTTCTCCTCGAGCGCCCGGAGCGGCGCCGTCACCGCCTCCGCATACCGATTCTCGGCCTCGAGATAGGCACGAGTCGCGGGGTCGTCCTTGTCGCGGAGCCAGGCGAAGTCGTCTACGAAGGACTCGCCGTGACGCACAGAGATGACGGGGCGACGAGGAGCCTCGGGCGGAGTCAGCATTGACATAATCTACGAATGGGCGAAGGGAGAATGGAAAAGAGAGAAGTTCGCTCTTCTGTCAGATGAGTGTTGCTACGATCTCAAGGTCCAAGGGATGCGTCCATTCGTCGTTGTCTCGCGCTGCGTCGCCAAATCCTGCGAGGAGTGCTGCCCTGACCTTTCCGTCGCGATTTTTCTTGTCACTGCGCATCAAGTCCATCATGCGCGTGCGATCGAGGCCCGCCGGCACGGTGACGGGAAGTTCCAGATGTTGCAGCAGGTCGGCGACCTGGTTCGCGGTGCCGGGACGCGCGACGCGCATCAATTCGCCGACGCGGGTTTCGACTACCAGTCCGATCGCTACCGCCT
>JBOHRY010000152.1:0-3585 GCA_050732955.1 Gemmatimonadales bacterium
TCGCTGGGCATTGGTGTCGGCAGCGCAGGGATCACCGCTGCTGGAGGAGTGTGCGTTCGCGGTGGTCGACGTCGAGACCACCGGGATGCAGTCTGGCGGCAACGATCGCATCACGGAGATCGCCGTCGTCGTCGTGCACGGTGAGCGCCGCGATGTGGTGTTCGATTCGCTGGTCAATCCGGGGCGGCCGATCCCGCCACGCATCTGCGAGCTGACTGGCATCAGCGAGGAGATGGTGGCGGGCGCGCCGACGTTCGAGGCGATCGCCGACCAGATCCTCGCGGCGCTGGCGGGCCGGGTATTCGTGGCGCACAACGCGCGGTTCGACTGGGGCTTTGTCGGCGCGGAGATCCGACGCACGCGCGATCTCGCACTCGACGGCCCGCGCATCTGCACCGTGCGCCTGGCCCGGCGCCTGGTGCGCGGGGAGCCGTCGTACTCGCTGGGTGCGTTGGCCGTGCGATTCGGATTGGAGTTCGTGGCGCGGCATCGCGCCGCTGGGGATGCTCTGGTGACCGGCATGCTGCTGCAACGCCTGCTTCGGCACGCGCGGGAGAACGGCGCGGCAACGCTCGCCGACCTCGAGTCGTTGCACCAGGCGCCGCTGCACGAGGCTGCGTGACGATGCCGGCGCCAGCTGCACCCAATCCGCCGGCGCCGCAAATCACGACGTTCCGGGTTGGACGGTTGACGGTGCATGCGCTGCAGGCCGGTATCCAGCGACTCGATGGTGGTGCCATGTTCGGTGTGGTGCCCAAGCCGCTCTGGGAACGGCGGATTCCCGCCGACGAGCGCAACCGGATCCGGATGGGGATGCGCGTGCTCCTGATCGAGCACGACGACGGATTGGTGCTGGTGGACTCCGGGCTGGGCAACAAGGAAGCGGCGAAGTTTCGCGACATCTACGGGATCGAGAATCGCGGCGCCAACGGCCGCACCGCGCTGGAGGATGCGCTAGCCGTACTGGGACATCGGCCCGACGACATCCGCGTAATGCTGAATACGCACCTGCATTTCGATCACGCCGGCGGCGACACGTTCATCGCCGCGGATGATCCTGCACGCCGGGTGCAGTTGACGTTTCCGAACGCGCAGTACGTGGTCCACGGCCGCGAGTACGCTTTTGCGACCCAGACCAACGAGCGCACGCAGGCGAGCTATCTGCCGCACAACTTCGTCCCGGTGGCCGAAGCGGGACGATTCCGTTTCCTGGAAGGGAACGGCGGCGAGGTTGTGCCGGGCGTCAACACGCTGGTGACTCCGGGGCACGTGCCGTGGCACATGGCGGTGCTGATCCAGAGTGAGGGAGAGACGCTGATCTATCCCGCCGACACGATTCCCACGGCGCATCACCTCCCGCTGGCATGGGTCATGGGGTACGACGTGGAGCCGCTCAGGACGTTGGAGAGCAAGCGGTCGCTCTACGCGCGAGCCACGGCGGAGGGATGGCGCGTCGTCTTCGAGCATGACTACGACACCGTGGGCGGGAGGATGATGCCGGGCGACCGCGGCGGAGTGACTCTCGGGGAAGTGATCGCGCCAGCCCCGATTGCCTGAGCCGTTCCATCGGAATCCGAGGGTGGTGGCCCCATCCGCCAAGCCTCTTGGTCTTGCTCCCGCACCCGATACCGACTAGCTTCTCTCCAATCAAGCGGACGGCCAACCCGTCCCACCGCGAGCCAGCAGCAGAAGGCGACCCGGTCCTGAGAGTCATAAGCATCCGGTCCTCCGGGACCGTGGTGCACCTCTTCGGACACCCCGCCAATCGGCGGGGTGTTCGCGTTTCGGCACTCAAACCAGGAATGGCCCACTGTCCTCCTTCGAGCGTGAGCGACGGGTACGCGTGAACCGGCAGATCCGGATTTCGCCGGTTCGAGTGGTGACAGCAGAAGGCGAACAGCTGGGGGTGCTTCCGATCGAGGAGGCCCTGTACGCCGCACAGGAACGTGGCCTCGACCTGGTTGAGGTTGCCCCGATGGCGCGGCCGCCCGTGGTCAAGATCATGGACTACGGCAAGTACAAGTTCGAAGAGGCCAAGGCGGCGCGGGCCGCCAAGAAGAAGCAGCACGTCATCCACCTCAAGGAAGTGAAGTTCCGGCCGGGGATCGACGATCACGATTTTGATTTCAAGACACGCCACGCCCGGGAGTTCCTGGGCGACGGCAACAAGGTCAAGGTGACGATGATGTTTCGCGGGCGGCAGATCGCGCACACCGAGCTGGGCAAGGCGGTGCTGGATCGCGTGGCCACCGCCCTGGCCGACGTCGGCAAGGTCGAGCAGGACGCCAAGCTCGACGGCCGCAACATGGTGATGGTGCTCGCGCCGAAGTGAGCGCGGGACGCCGACCGAACGGAGAACGAGATGCCCAAGCAGAAGACCAAGCGTGCCGCGATGAAGCGTTTCTCCCTGACCGGGCGCGGCAAGATCAAGCGCAGCCGGGCCAACAAGCGCCACATCCTGACCAAGAAGACGACCAAGCGCAAGAATCAGCTCGGCAAGTCCGCCTTGGTGAGCTCGGCCGACTATCGGCGCACCATCAAGCTGCTGCAGGCGTGAGGAACTGAGCGATGCCAAGAGCCAAGGGTGGAGTGGCGCACCATGCGCGCAAGAAGAAGATCATGGCCGCGGCCAAGGGCGGGCGCGGTGCCCGCAGCAAGCTGTACAAGGCCGCCAAGGAGAATGTCGAGCGCGGTCTGGCCTATGCCTACCGCGACCGGCGCAAGAAGAAGGGCGATTTCCGGCGGCTGTGGATCACCCGGATCGGTGCGGCCGCGCGGCTCAACGAGATCAGCTATTCGCGGTTGATGGCCGGACTCAAGACCGCGGGGGTCGAGATCAATCGCAAGGTGCTGGCGGATCTTGCCGTGACCGACGCTGCGGCGTTCGCGCGGCTCGCCGAGGTTGCCAAGGCCCAGCAAGCCTGAGCGCGAGCGGCAGCACGGAGTTGACGTGACAACACCGGCCGAATCCGATGCAGACGACTCGCTGGCCCGGCGCCTCGCCGCGGTGGCATCGCTCGACGCGGCCGGGCTGGAGGCCGAGGTCATCGCCGTGCTCGGCCGCAAGCAGGGCGAGCTCACCCGCGAACTGAAGGCGATCGCCGCACTCCCGATCGAGGAGAAGCGGCGGCGCGGTGCGGCGCTCAATCAACTCAAACTGCAGTTCGAAGCGGCCTTCACCGCGCGGCGCGCCGCACTGGCGCAGGTCGCCGGCGACCCGGCGGCGACGGCCGATCTCACGATGCCGGGCCGCGAAGCCTGGATCGGGACCGTGCATCCGGTGACGGCGGTGATCGACGAGATCGTGGCGATCTTCCGCGAACTCGGATTCGCCGTGGCACTCGGCCCCGATGTCGAGAATGAAGAGCGCAATTTCGGCGCGTTGAATTTCCCGCCCGACCATCCCGCGCTCGACATGCACGACACGCTCTTCCTCCAGGATGGGCCATCGAGTGACTCCGCCGGGGGTCGCCTCCTGCTGTGGACGCATACGTCCCCGGTGCAGGTGCGCGTCATGCGCGCCGGACCGCCGCCCTATCGAGTCGTGATTCCGGGTCTCGCCTACCGCAACGATCCGTTCGACGC
>JBOHRY010000153.1:0-4896 GCA_050732955.1 Gemmatimonadales bacterium
GATTACCTCGGCCGAACCCGGGAGATGGCTGGCGAGCCCGGTTCGCCAGGTCCGATCGGCCACCTCGCCCAGCACCCAGAGTCGATCCAACGGACCGAGCCAGAACCCGCGGATGACCGGATCGGGCGGGTGATCACCATCTGGTGCAACGTCGCGAGCGTACGGAGTGAACCAGGCCGGACGGCGTTCGACTGTCGACAGGAGCTTGCCGATGCTGTCCCAATGCTCCAATCGCCAGCGGAACCGCGTCGGCATCGACCAGAAGGTTCCGTCGGATCCCCGCGCCAGCCATCGCGGCGCAAGCGGCCTGGACGGCAATGTGTCGGCCCCGCCAAACCGCCGAATCAATCCGCCTGCGGAATCGAGCAGCAACAGTGGCAACGGCCGGTTGGCATCGGCTGGCGACACCAGCATCCTTCCGCCAGTCAGCACCAATGCATCCCAGGGTGTCACCGGAAGCGATGCGGTCCGCGCGTAGCGCCGGTCGCGACCAAAGATCAGGGCGCGACCAGCTCCGTCGAACACCCAGATCGAATCGCCCGGTCCGAACCGCGCGAAGAGCGGGACCTGGAATTGTTCGTCCGGCCGCTCGCCGCCTTGCAGCGTTCCGAGAAATCGGCCCTCGCGGGAATACACCAACGGTGCCGTCGCGAGCCCACCGGCGCCGGCCGCTGGAATGACGATACGAAACCCGTCGGGATGGAGTGCACTGACGCGAGGCTCGGTTGCCATGGCGCCGTCGCCGCTGTCAGCACCGAAGGTGACCAGCGGTTCCAATCGGATCGGAGCAAGGTGGCGGGCCCGACCGCCGCAACCGATGAGCACCGCCGCCGCGCATGCCGCGGTGATCCGCTCCATTGACACTCCTAATGCGGTTGACCGAGCGCCGCCGGTCCGCGATGGCGTCCGGTGGCGAGCCCCAGTGCCGACAGCGCCAGAAGATACGGCAAGGCGATGAAGAGCTGGTACGGCAGCCGGCTGCCGGCGGCCTGAAAGGTGTATTGCAGGGCGGTCGCTCCCCCGAACAGAATTGCCGCTCCGCCGACTCCCCAGGGGTTCCACCGCCCCAGCGCCACGATCGCGATCGCAATGAATCCGCGGCCGGCGGTCATGCGCTCGGTAAAGGTGCCGACCTGGGCCAGCACGAGTGCCGCACCCGCCAGTCCCGCACAGGTGCCACCAATCAGCACGGCAATGGATCGGATCCATCCGACTGGTACGCCGGCGGCGAGAGCAGCCGCCGGTGATTCGCCACTGGCTCGCAGCTGCAAGCCGAAACGGGTTCGCCAGACCAACCACGCCGCCAACGGCACCAGGAGATACCCGATGTAGGTGAGTACGGTCTGCCGGAAGAAGACACCGCCAACTCCGGGAATGTCCCCGAGGAGTGGAATCGGAATGACCGGCAGGATCGGCAACGACAGGTTGGGAGTGGCGAGCAGGCGTTGCGCCAGCAACCCGGTAAGTCCGGTCGCGCCGAGTGTGATGGCGGTGCCGGCTATGACCTGATCGGCACGCGCAGCCACGGCAATTCCGGCGAATGCCAACGCCACCAACAACCCGCCGATTGCGGCGACGAGCACACCGACCGCAACGCCATCGTGCGACGCGCCAAGTGCCGCGCAGAACGCTCCGGCCAGCATGGCACCTTCGATGCCGAGATTGAGCACGCCTGCGCGTTCGGCGATCGTCTCGCCGATCGCGGCCAGACCGAGCGGCGTACTGACGCGAATTGCCGCCGCCGCAAAGCCGACCAGCATGGGAGCGTCGATCACTTCGCCCGGCGAGCTGCGAGCAACGCGGCGATGATCACCACGGCCTCGACGACCTGAACCGCAACGGCGGGAATACCCGCGTCGCGCTGCATGGCGCCGGCACCTGCTTCGAGCGCTCCAAAAAGGATCCCCGCCGCGAGCACCGGCACGGGGCGGAGTCGCCCCAGCAGTGCGACCGCGATCGCCGTGAACCCATATCCCGGCGAGAGGTTCTGGTACAGCGCATACGAGACGCCGCTCACCTCGATGGCGCCGCCGAGTCCCGCGAGCGCGCCCGAGAGAAGCAACGTCGTCGCGATGATTCGCGCGCGGGGAATTCGTCCCATGAGCGACGCTACCGCGGGACCGGCACCGGCCGCGCGCAGCGCGAATCCCCACCGAGTGCGCTGCAGACCGACGGCAAGCAACCCGCCGAGACCGATCGCGACCACGAATCCCAAATGCAATCGCGTGGCGGGCCAGAGCAGTGGCAATCGAGCCGCGGTCGCAACCGGATCGCTGGCGGGATAGCTCCTGCTCGATTCCTGCAGCGGGCCGGTGACGACATAACTCACCGCCGCCGCGGCCACGAAGTTGAGCAGCAACGTCGAAATCACTTCGGTAATGCCGAAGCGCTGTCGCAGGATGACTGGCACCACCATCCACAGCGCGCCGCCAACCAATCCAGCTGCCAGTACCAGTGACAGAGCAACGAATCCCGGCAGCCCGCCGGCGTGCACGCCAATCCAGGTTGCGAGTATCGCGCCCGCGGCGAACTGGCCTTCCATTCCCACGTTGATCGCTCCGGCTTTGCTCCCGACGGTGAACGCCAGGCCCAGCACGATGAGCGGCGTAGCATGCACCAGGGCGCCGGAGGTGAAGGCGTACCATGAGCCAAACGATCCCTGCCAGAGCGCTCCCATGGCCGGAACCACGTGAAATCCGGCTGCCAGAAGAAACGTGGCGAGGAGTGCCACGCCGAGGAGCGGCGCCAGCAACGCCTGCACCAGGTCACGCCGCCGATCCGGCGCGGCCACCATCTCGATCATGTCGGTGGGGCGAGCATCGCAGCACCGACTCTTTCACGCGGCGGATCGCGCCCCAGGTCGCTGACGCGGCCGTGGGCGACCACCAACACCCGATCCGCGATCCCGAGCACCTCGTCCACGTCGGACGCGTGCACGATGACGGCGGCGCCCGCAACTGCGGCGTCGTGAAGCCGGGCGTGTATCGCATCCGCGGCATGCACATCCAGGCCGCGGCTCGGATCTTCGGCGACAATCACCTGTGGATCGCGGCTCATCGCCATGGCGACCACCACCTTCTGCTGATTTCCACCCGAGAGCGTCGCCGTCGGCACGTCAGGACCAGTCGCGCGAATATCGTCGGCGCGCTGGATCCGACGAGCGCATGCGCGGATCGCTCGCCAGTCGAGCCACCACGGCGCACGATCGAGCGATCCAAGCAAGAGGTTCTCGGCGACCGTGAACGTCGGAATCAGCCCCTCGATCGATCGATCTTCGGGAATGAAGCCGACGGGCTTCGTCACCTCGAGACGCCCGCCGAGCACGGCAACGTCATCGACACCGGCGATGCCGCGCAACAGCTCGCGCTGTCCATTGCCGTCCACGGCCGCAACGCCGACCAGCTCGCCGGAATGCACCGCGAACGTTGCGTCGCGGATCGCCGGTCCGATGCCCTGGACCGATAGTGTCGCGGCGTCGCCAGCAGCGGATGGGCGCACCAGGTCGGCGCGATCGGCCACGATCAGCGCCGGACCCGGTTGCGCGGTTCGTTTTCCGGAAGGCGGAGACGCCTCCCCGATCATTGCGTTGATCAATGCGTCCTGGTCGTGTCGCGCGATGGAGTCGGAAAGTGTCACCCGACCGTGCCGCAGCACGGTGACCTGCCCGGCCACGCGGAATACTTCGTCGAGCTTGTGGGTGATGAGCACGACGGTGCCGCCCCCAGCGGCGAACGCGCGGAGAAAGTCGAGCAATTCATCGACCTCTGGCGGTGCGAGCACCGCCGTCGGCTCGTCCAGAAGCAGGAGGTCGGCCTCGCCGGCCAGCGCCTTGACGATCTCCAGTCGCTGACGCAGTTGCGCGGACAGCGAGGATGCATACGCGCGAACGTCGAGCCCGAGGCCGGTCCGCGCGATGAGATCCGCCGCACGCTGCTCCGCCCGGCGGCCAGTTTCCGGCCAACCGGCGGTGAGGGCGATGTTCTCGCTGACCGTGAACGCCGGAATCGAGGTGAAGTGCTGGTGTACCATGCCGATGCCGGCGAGCCGCGCAGCCCGGGGCGACGGGAATCCGCTGGAACGCCGCGACACGCCGCCCGGACCGGTGAGTACGATCTGTCCAGCGTCGGGCTGTACCAGCCCGTAAACGATCCGGATCAACGTCGACTTTCCGGCGCCGTTTTCGCCGAGCAACGCATGCACCTCGCCCGGCGCGGCAACCAGGCTTACGTCGTCGAGTGCCGCTACACCAGCGAATTGTTTGGAGATGTGCTCGAGTGCCAGAATCGTCGAGCCCCGATTCACGTCACATCCCGGTCGGATGATCGTGAAACACCCAGGGAATCCCGAATCGCTCCGACAGGTGCTGAGCCAGCGCCTTCACACCCAGTGTTTCGGTCGCATAATGTCCGGCGAAGAGCACGTTGACGCCTGACTCCAGCGCATCAAACGTGGTGTGATGCGATCCCTCGCCGGTGATGAAGGTGTCGAGCCCGGCCGCGGCTGCCGCCTGGATGCGGTTTCCGGCCGCGCCGGTGATGATGCCCACACGTGTGGTGGTTTCGGGACCACCCGGCACCAGATGTACTCGCCCGCCCAGAAGCTCGGCGACGCGAGCGACCAGCATCGAGCGCGACATGATGAGATGCCCCGCCGCGCCGAACGGAATGCCGCGATAGCTGTCGAACGGCACCGGATCGAGGATCCCTAGCTGAGTGGTCAGTACCGCGTTGTTGCCGACAACGGGATGCACGTCGAGTGGAATGTGAGCCCCGTACACGGCGATGTCGTGATCGAAGAGTGACTTGAGCCGCCGGTAACGCCGACCGCGCACCGGCCGATTACCGTCCCAGAAGAGTCCGTGATGCACCAGGAGCAAGGTTCCGGGCGGGCATTCGG
>JBOHRY010000154.1:0-3952 GCA_050732955.1 Gemmatimonadales bacterium
ATGGACTGGATGGAGCAGGAGCAGGAGCGCGGGATCACCATCACCTCGGCGGCCACCACCGCGTTCTGGAAGCGGCACGGCGAGAGCGATGTGGAAGGTTCCGGCCCCGAGTACCGGATCAACATCATCGATACACCGGGCCACGTGGATTTCACCGTCGAAGTCGAGCGGTCGCTCCGGGTACTCGATGGCGCCGTCGCACTCCTCGATTCGGTCGCCGGTGTCGAGCCGCAGACCGAAACCGTGTGGAAACAGGCGGATCGTTACGGCGTGCCGCGGATGATCTTCGCGAACAAGATGGACCGCGTCGGCGCCAACTTCGAGCGCTGCGTCACGATGATCCGCGACCGCCTGAGCAAGCGCTCCTTTCCGCTGCAGCTCCCGGTCGGCACCGGCGAAACCTTCACCGGTCATATCGACGTCATCGCCCGCCGCCAGTACATCTTCGACGACGCGTCGATGGGCAAGAAGTTCCAGGTGGTCGATCCTCCGGCGGAATTTCACGACGCGATCGAGGAAGCGCGCCACGCAGCGATCGAGGCCGCAGTCGAGTTCGACGACGAGCTGCTGGAGAAGTACCTCCACGGCACCGAGCTCACCGAGTCCGAGATTCACCGCGCGATTCGCAAGGCGACGCTCGCCATGGCGTTCGTACCGGTCCTCTGCGGCGCCGCGTTCAAGAACAAGGGCGTCCAGGCGATGCTCGACGCGGTGATCGACTATCTCCCGTCACCGCTTGACGTACCGCCGATCGTGGCGCACGCCCCGGGCGATGAGACGGCCCAGATCGAGCGCCGTCCGTCGGATGACGAGCCGTTCGCGGCGCTGGCGTTCAAGATCATGACGGATCCCTTCGTCGGCCGCCTGACCTATTTCCGGGTCTACTCGGGCAAGCTCGAGGCGGGGAGCTACGTCTACAACGCGAGCAAGGACAAGAAGGAGCGGGTGGCGCGCCTGCTGCAGATGCACGCCAACAAGCGCGAGGAGATCACCGAGGTGCTCGCCGGCGACATCGGCGCGGCGATCGGCCTCAAGGATACCCGCACCGGTGACACGCTCTGCGACGATGACAAGCCGGTGATGCTCGAGTCGATGAAGTTTGCCGAGCCGGTGATCTCGATGTCGATCGAGCCTAAGTCCAAGGCCGACCAGGACAAGCTCGCCATCGCGATGCAGAAGCTCGCCGAAGAGGATCCGACGTTCCGAGTGCGGAGCGATCCGGAAACCGGCCAGGTCATCATCGCCGGCATGGGCGAGCTGCACCTCGAGGTGCTGGTCGAGCGGATGAAGCGCGAGTTCAAGGTCGAGGCCAACGTCGGCCGGCCGCAGGTCGCCTTCCGTGAGACGATCACCAAGCGGGTCGAGGACGTCGAGGGAAAGTTCATCCGGCAGTCAGGCGGCAAGGGGCAGTACGGTCACGTGGTGATCAACATCGAGCCGGGCGACGTGGGCAAGGGTTTCCAGTTCGTCGACAAGATCGTCGGTGGCACGGTGCCGCGAGAATTCATCAAGCCGGCCGAGGCGGGGATGCGTGAGGCGCTGGAGAACGGCATTCTCGCGGGGTATCCCATGGTCGATGTGCGCGCCGAACTGATCTACGGCTCGTACCACGACGTCGACTCCAGCGAAATGGCGTTCAAGATCGCGGGCTCGATGGCGATCAAGGAAGCCGCGCGCCAGGCCGGGCCGGTGATCCTTGAGCCGATCATGGAGGTCGAGGTCGTGTCGCCCGAGGACTTCCTGGGCTCGGTGATCGGCGACCTCTCGAGCCGCCGGGGCAAGATCGGTTCGATGAACCAGCGCGGGGAATCACAGGTGGTGTCGGCCCAGGTGCCGCTGGCGGAGATGTTCGGCTATTCGACATCGCTCCGCAGCGCGACACAGGGTCGCGCCGCGTACACGATGCAGTTCCATCACTATGAGGAAGTGCCGAAGGCAGTGGCGGAACAGATCATTACGAAGGCGGCGGGAAAGTAGGGCGTAAGGGCGGCAGGGAAATAGGGCGTGAGGGCGGCAGGGCGTGAAGGTGTCGGGGGACGATCGGAGTGCGCGGGCAGTTCTTGCGGCCCTGCCGCCCTTGACCACAGAACCAGGATAAAGGACGAGCAATGTCTAAAGCGAAATTCGACCGCACCAAGCCGCACGTGAACGTGGGCACCATTGGCCACGTGGATCACGGGAAGACGACGTTGACGGCGGCGTTGACGAAGGTGTCGGCCGACAAGGGGTTTGGGACCAAGTACATCCCGTACGACGCGGTGGCGAAGGCGAGCGAGAGCCAAGGGCGGCGGGATCCGACCAAGATCCTGACGATCGCGACGAGCCACGTGGAGTACGAGACGGCGAAACGGCACTACGCGCACGTGGATTGCCCGGGGCACGCCGACTACGTCAAGAACATGATCACGGGTGCGGCGCAGATGGACGGGGCGATCCTGGTGGTCTCTGCCGTGGATGGCCCGATGCCGCAGACGCGGGAGCACATCCTGCTGGCGCGCCAGGTCAACGTGCCGAGCATTGTGGTGTTCTTGAACAAGTGCGACCTGGTGGATGATGCCGAGCTGCTGGACCTGGTGGAGCTGGAAGTCCGCGAGCTCTTGAGCCAGTACAAGTTCCCGGGTGACGACACGCCGGTGATCCGCGGCAGTGCGATCAAGGCGATCGAGGGCGACGCGGGCTTCGTGGCGAAGATCCAGGAACTCTACGACACGCTGGACAGCTACATCCCGGAGCCGGTGCGAGAGACGGACAAGCCGTTCCTGATGCCGGTGGAAGATGTGTTCAGCATCACCGGGCGCGGCACGGTGGCCACGGGACGCATCGAGCGCGGCAAGGTCAAGGTGGGTGAGGAAGTCCAGCTGGTGGGCTTCGGGGCGGAGAAGAAGGTGGTGGTGACCGGGGTGGAGATGTTCCGGACGCTGCTCGACGAGGGTGTGGCCGGCGACAACGTGGGCTTGCTGCTCCGCGGGATTGAGAAGAACGAGATCGAGCGCGGGATGGTGCTGGCCAAGCCGGGGAGTGTGACGCCGCACACCAAGTTCGAGGCGGAAGTCTACGTGCTCGGCAAGGACGAAGGCGGGCGGCACACACCGTTCTTCAAGGGCTACCGGCCGCAGTTCTATCTGCGCACGACCGACGTGACGGGGAGCGTGGAGTTGCCGGCGGGGGTGGAGATGGTGATGCCGGGCGACAACATCCAGGTGACGATCGAACTGATCACGCCGGTGGCGATGGACGAGGGACTGCGCTTCGCGATTCGCGAAGGGGGAAGAACCGTGGGTGCGGGTGTGGTGACGAAGATCTTGAAGTAGGGGGCAGGGAGCAGGGCGGCAGGGCGTGAAGTCTTCATCCCTCACGCCCTCACGCCCTGACACCTAGGAATCAGGAACAAGGACTAAGAACCATGGCTGACCTCGAACCCCAACTCGCGCCCGCCGGACCCAACAAGATCGTCGCGGCTCGCGACTTTCTCGTCGATACGCGCGCCGAGATGGACAAGGTCAGCTGGCCGTCGAAGGATGAACTGACCAAGGCGACCAAGGCGGTGCTGCTTTTCGCACTCGCGCTCGGCGTCCTGATCGGCCTGGTGGATTTCGTGTTGCAGAAGATCCTCATTGACGGCCTCGCCCTGCTGGCGCGGTGACGGGGGTCGCGGTGGAGTATCGCTGGTACGCGATTCAGACGACGGCCGGCCACGAGAACAAGGTGCGATCCCTGCTGGGCATGCGCATCAAGGATGACCCGCGGCCCGAGGGGCAGAAGCTGGTCGCCCAGGCGCTGGTGCCGACGCAGGAAGTCGTCGAGATCAAGAACGGCAAGAAGGTCACCGTGGAGCGGAAGCTCTTCCCGGGCTACGTGATCGTCCAGATGGGAATGAACCAGGAAGCGCAGCACGTGGTCAACTCGATCCAGGGCGTGATCAAGTTCGTGGGAACCGGGAAGGCGCCGCTGG
>JBOHRY010000155.1:0-3704 GCA_050732955.1 Gemmatimonadales bacterium
ACACGCCATGGGCCGACGGCGAGGGTAGCCGGATGTGCGGCTGCGCCATCACGAAGACGAGTCCCTCAAGATGAGTGTTACATCGACGCGAGCGAATCGGGAGTGCATGATCACGGACGACTGAGGAATCTGAAATAGACGGCCGTGAATATGAGGACGATTCCGACGTTCGCGGCCAACCGTTCCCACACGCGGTTCTCGAAGAACAAGAGATCGGTCGCGATGATCACGGCCACCATCGCGATCAGGTAGAGCCAGCTCGCAGCCTTGCTTACCATTTCATCCCGCTCAGCGTAAAGAAGTAGCTACCCGGTCGCCGAAAGCTCATGTCCGCAATCTACGCCGTGGCAACTCACTTCGAAAACCGCCACACTCTGCCCCGCTGCCCCGGCTCCGCGACTCGGCGTGCGTGCACCCGGAACACGCGCTCGATGAGCTCCTGCGGGATATCGCTCGCGGCCTCGCACTGCAGAGCGACTCGCCCCTGCTCCAGCACCAGAAAGTGCGTCCCATATTCCAGCGCGGTGTTGAGGTCGTGCAGAATGGCGACCACGGTGCAGCCGCGCGCGGCGAGATCGCGCGCCACGTCGAGAAGATGGATCTGATAATGAATATCGAGGCTGGCGGTCGGCTCGTCGAGGAAGAGCGCGCGCGTCGCCACCGCGCCCTCGGCGTCATCCCAGATCTGCGCCAGCACCCTCGCCAGTTGCACCTTCTGCTGTTCGCCGCCCGAGAGCGTGGGGTACCATTGTTTTCGCTGCGGCAGCATCTCCACCAGCGCCAGCGCCTCGGAAACGATGCGGCGGTCCTCCGCGTGCGGCGCGCGGGCAAAGTGCGGATAGCGCCCCATCATCACCACGTCTTCGACTTCCAGGGGAAATGCCAGCTCGACATGCTGTGACAGCACCGCTCGCCGGCGCGCGAGTCCGATGGTCCCGTACTCGCCGATCGGGCGCCTGGCGAAACGCACTTCGCCTGACGTCGGCGTCAGCGACCCGGTGGCGAGCCGCAACAGTGAAGTCTTGCCCGCACCGTTCGGCCCGATGATCACGTGGAAGCCGCCGGCGACAAACGTGGTCGAGACGTCGTCGACGATCCGGCGGCCCCCGGCCTCCCAAGAGGCGTTGCGCAGCTCAAGCACCGGTGGTCATCCCCGCGCGACGTACCCCGCGCAAGAGGACCAGCAGAAAGACCGGCGCGCCGACCACTGCGGTGATGATCCCGACCGGAAGCTCGGCCGGACGCACCACCAACCGTGCGACGATGTCGGTGACCTCCATCACCGTCGCGCCCAATAGCGCCGACGCCGGGACGAGAAAGGTGTAGTCGGAGGACCGCAGCAGCCGGAGCACATGCGGGATCACCAGCCCCACGAAGGCGATCACCCCGACCATCGCGGCGTCAACCGCCACCATCAGGGTATTCACCACCAGCATCCGGAAGATCAGTCGCCCGGGATCGACGCCGAGATATCCCGCCTCGTCTTCTCCGAGCATCAGCGCGTTGAGAGACTTGCGGTGTCGCATGGACCATACGAGTCCGAAAAGAAACACTGGTGCCACGAGCAGCACCGCGCGCCAATCGGCAGTGGTGAACGTTCCGAGATTCCAGAAGGTGATGTTGCGCGCCTGGGGATCGCGCGCAATGTAGGAGAGAAAGCCGGTACCGGCGGTGCAGAGCGCGTTGACGGCGATTCCGGCGAGAAGCAAAGTGAAGACATTGACCTTCCCGAACGCCGCCGAGACGTGATACACCAGCAGTGTCGCCACCAGCGCGCCGATGAACGCGGCAGTGGGCATCGCCAGGATCCCGAGCGCGCTGAGATGCAGCGCCGGCCCTCCCAGGACAAACACCATCGCGGCGCCAAAGGCTGCCCCGGCCGATGTCCCCGCCAGTCCGGGTTCGACGATCGGATTGCGGAAGAGCCCCTGCATCAGCGTGCCGGCGAGTCCCAGCACCGCACCGGTCAGCCCCGCCATGAACACGCGTGGCAACCGGAGTTGGAGGAATACGTTTCGCCCGAGATGATCGCCGGCGTCGAGCGGCATCCACCCCGCAACCTGCGCGAGGTAGCTGGTCATTTTCGCCGGCGAAAAGGTGAACGCGCCGATGCTCGCGGAAGCGATGACGGCGAGCACCAGCAATAGGGTCAGCAGCAGGAAGACCTGCCACGTCGCCAGCCGCTTCACCGCGTCACGCCGGCATCACGGCTCTGCGGGATGGAAGAACCCTTCCAACCGGCGGATTGCCTCGGCGGTGCGGGGGCCGAAGTACATCACGTCGGTCTCTTCGATCCGGTAGATCCGGTGCGCCTTCCCCGCCGGCGTGAGATCCACCCCCGGCATCGCCGCGAACTGCTCGACACTGCCAAGTCGATCGAAACCGACATCCGTCGCCAGGATGATATCGGGCTTGGCCGCGGCGATCAGCTCCGGAGTGAGCCGCATCATTCCGCCCACGGAATCCACGGCGTTCTCCGCTCCGGCCCAGCGAAGCATCTGGTCGCCAACCGAGCCTCGCTTGAGCGCGAGATAACTGTTGGCGATCTGACCCAGATGCATGATCAGTACGCGCGGCCGCTTGACGTTCGCCCACTTGAGCGTGTCCTCCAGCACGTCCGCCATCGACTTCCGCCACGCTGCCACGACGCTGTCCGCAGTCGCACGGCGATCGAAGATCGTTCCCAGGCTGTCGAGCAGCGCCTGCGCACTGTCGACGGTACCACCGGGACGGATCGTGAGAATCGGAACGCCGACCTTGGTGAGCTGCTCGCTCACCGCATCGGGACCGAAGTTGCCGTCGGTGAGAAAGAGCGTCGGCTTGAGGGAGATGATCCCTTCGGCGCTGAGCGCTCGGTGGTAGCCTACCGAAGTGAGCATCTGAATTGCAGGCGGGTAGATGGATGTGAGGTCGCGGCCTACCAGACTCCCCTGTGCACCGATCGCATAAATGAATTCGTTGATCTGTTTGGAGACGGCGACGACCCGGCGAGTCTGCGCCGAGCGGTCGGTGTGGTCGCCAAAGCGGGAGCATGCGGCGAGGAATGTGAGAGCAACGGCCGACGTGACGCGATGGGAGCGACTGCGCATGGAGGCCTGGATTGGGAGACGGAGAATTCTACTACCGGCTTTGCACGCGACCAACGGCGGGGAAAGGGCGGGACGAGTTCACACTGCGCGATGATGTGGCAGGAAGCTGTATGTGTAGATCACCGCAGCCACCGCGATGGTACCGCCGATCACGACGGAGCCTCGGTCGGCCGACAGGAAGTCGATCCAGAGGCCGCCGCCCCAGATGAGCACGGCAACGGCAGCGACCATCCGGACTTGATCGACGCTGATCCGGCCAGCGTACCGGCCGCGCTGCCACCGAAAGAACTCCAGAAGCACACCTGCCACGATCGCCACGGCCACCAGTGCGACGACCGGCACTTTGGGCCGTTTGCTCGCTACCCGAATCAGAGCAAGTCCGGCGCCGAAACAGAGTGCTGACACGGCACTGCGTGCTGCAAACTCAGTGGAACGCGGCATAGAATCTCCTTGCAACTCCTAACCTCTCTCCAGAAACCCTCGGCCTTCGAGTATCGCCGGCATCGCCTTCGTGATCCGCGCTGCCCGGGTCACCGATTGCTTGGCCCCGGCGAAGTGATACAGGTAGCCTCTCTGCCGCCCCGGCGTCAGCGCCTCGAAGGCGCGCTTGAAACG
>JBOHRY010000156.1:0-2494 GCA_050732955.1 Gemmatimonadales bacterium
ATGCAGCTGGTCCCGATGGGATACGCGGCGATACACCGGGGGGTGATGTCACCGGGATGAGCGGCCGCTCTCACCCGTAATAATCCGGAACAGTCGCCACGACCTTCGCCGGGCTTGGCCGCCCGGCCGGGATCGGCCTGGAGGGCACCCTTCTTGCCCCTCCGTATCTCCATGTCCGCGCATCTCTTGGCCCTGTCGACCGCCGCCAGCGCGATGCTCGCTGCGCACGATCTGGGAACCGGCTCGCAACAGCGCCAGGCGCCTTCTCCCGCGCGACGTGTGCCCCGTCTCCGGCTCACGCCAGGTGGGACACTGGCGGAGCCCGAGCCCGCCCCGGTGCAACCGACGGCGCGCAAGGTCGAGACGCCCTATGCCGGAATTCGCCTGACCGACGTCATCGGATCTCTGTCGTATGCACTCGACATGTCAGAAGGCCAGCCGGTGGGGCATTCTGTCCGCACTGCGATGATCGGGATGCGGCTCGCCGCACAGATCGGCCTCCCGGAGCAGGACCGCAGCGCGCTCTTCTACGCCCTGCTGCTCAAGGATCTCGGCAGCTCGAGTAACGCCGCTCAGTTGAGCTCGCTCTTTGGCGCCGATGACCGCGCCCTCAAAGCGGCGCGCCGGCTGATCGACTGGACTGACCGACGCGACGTCGCGCGTTATGCGCTCCGGCACGCCGGCCGCGATCGGTCGTGGTTCGGCCGCGGATGGAACGTCCTGGCGCAGATGGGGCGGCCGGGCGACGCGGAACGCGAGATGGCGGTGGTGCGGGCCGAGCGCGGCGCGGCGATCGCCGCGATGCTGGCGATGTCACCGGCGACGTGCGAGGGAATCCGCGCCGCCGATGAGCACTGGGACGGCAACGGCATGCCGCGCGCCTTGCGCGGTGCCGCGATTCCGTTGATCGCCCGGATCGTCGGACTCTCCCAGACCGTTGAAGTCTTCGAGCAGGCGTTCGGTATCGACACCGCGTTCCGGATCGCGCACGATCGCCGCGGCCGGTGGTTCGATCCCGAACTGGTCGACGCCCTCGATACCTTCGCGGGCGACGAGGCTTTCTGGAGCGACCTGCGTCACGCCGACGCCTTGTCGGCGCTGCGCCGGTACGAGCCGCCGGACCGCGTGGTGTATGCCAATGAGTTGCGCCTCGACACCGTCGCCGAAGCGTTCGCCAAGGTCATCGACGCCAAGAGCCCATTCACGGCAAGGCACTCGCAGAACGTTTCGTTCCTCGCCACGCGCACGGCGATGGAGCTCGACATGACCAGCCGCGAGGTGCGTGCGCTGCGTCGCGCGGCGCTGTTGCACGACGTCGGCAAGCTCGGCGTCGGCAACCGCATTCTCGACAAGGCCGAGCCATTGACGCCCGATGAGATGGTTGCCATGCAGCGCCACACGCGGTTCACGCTGGAGATCCTCCGCGGTGTGCCGCGGTTCGAACGCTTCGCCGTGATGGCGGCATCCCATCACGAACGACTGGACGGCAGCGGGTATCACGTCGGCCTCGCCGGTGACGAGCTGTCGCTGTCGGCGCGCGTACTCGCGGTCGCCGATGTGTGCGAGGCACTGTCGGCGGCCCGCCCTTATCGCGGTCCGCTGCCGGTGGGTGCCGTGATGCGGCAGCTGGAGCAGAGCGTCGCCGCCGGACGCCTCTGCGCCGTGGCGGTCGAGGCATTGACCGGCTGGTTCGAGGGGCTCCCGACGAGCCCGGTCCATCTCACGTCCGGCGGGGATTCCACGTCACTGTTCGGTATCTGACGTAGCGCGCCACCCCGGCGCGAGTTGCGGGTCTCACCATCGCGCGCCAGATTGTACCCCCTCTCAAGGCGGAGCGCGTTCATGGCATGGCAACTGAGGAGCACTGCGCCGGATTTCACGGCCGAGACCACCGATGGACCAATCCGCTTTCTCGTTTCCCATCCCAAGGATTTCTGGAAGCCGGGTGAGGACGTCATCATTTCGCGTTCGGTGTCGGAGGACGAGGCGAAGAAGACCTATCCGGGCGGTTGGAAGTCGCCGCGCCCCTACATCCGGATCGTGCCGCAGCCGCAATAGTCGTCGGCGCGGCGATCGTCTCCAGTGGTTTCCCGCCGGACGGTTCGATGACTCATGCCGCCATCACCGGCTGGGGTGCGTGCATGCCCCCAGCCGTGCTCACCAATGCCGACCTGGCGACCTTTCTCGACACCTCGGATGAGTGGATCGTGTCGCGGACCGGCATGCACGAACGCCGGATCTCGCATGTCGGCGCCACCGATCTTGCCACCGTCGCCGCGGCACGGGCGCTCGCGTGCGCGGGCCTGGCCGCGTCGGAACTGGACCTGATCATCTACGGTGGCGTCAGCAACGAGGAAGCCTGTCCCAACAGTGCTTCCGGCGTGCAGGTCATGCTCGGCGCAACCCGCGCGGCCTCCATCGACCTCAACACCGCCTGTACCAGCTTCTGCTACGGACTCACTGCGGCGACGGCGATGATCCGGACCGGTGTGGT
>JBOHRY010000157.1:0-5654 GCA_050732955.1 Gemmatimonadales bacterium
CCGGAGAGCATCACGTTGTCGGGCTTGATGTCGCGATGTACCACGCCGTGCTCGTGCGCGTGGCTGAGTGCGTCGACCACTTCGGTGATGAGCCGCACCGCCTCGTGCACCGGCAATTCACCTTCGCGCCCGATCCGCTCGCGGAGTGACTGGCCGGTGACGTACGGCATGACATAGTAGAGGAAGCCTTCAGCCTCGCCGGAATCCAGCAGCGGCAGGATGTTCGGGTGCTGGAGCTGCGCGGCGATCTCGATTTCCCGGAGAAAGCGCGCCGCACCCATCGACGCCGCGAGGTCCTCACGCAGCACCTTGATGGCAACCTTGCGGTGGTGCTTGATGTCGGTGGCCAGGTATACCGTCGCCATCCCGCCCTGGCCGAGCTCGCGCTCGATGGCATAGCGCCCGGAGAGCGCAGCGGTCAACCGCTCAGCGTTCATCGGGGGGGGCGCCTTACCGCCCACCCGGCTTCTTCGGGTGCACGCGATCCGGTGCGGCGGGTTCACCCATGAGTGCGACCGGATGCTCGCGCAGCAACCGCAGCGCTTCCGTGACGGCGCGTTCGAGCTGGACGTCGTGACCGGTGCGCAATTGGGCCGGATCCTCGGCGACGGTGATGTCGGGAGCGACGCCCTGGTTCTCGACGTCCCATTGTCCGGCGGGATTGTAGAAGCCGGTGCTCGGCGCCGAAATGAATCCTCCGTCGATCAGTGGAGGTTCGCCGCCCCAGCCGACGAGCCCACCCCACGTCCGGGTACCGATCAGCGGCCCGATGCCGAGCTGGCGGAACATGTACGGAAACATGTCGCCGCCGGACCCGCTCATCTCATTGATGATCAGGACCTTGGGTCCCCAGATCGCCGCTGCCGGTGCGGTCACGGCCTCATACCGGTCGCCGATCCGCTGGTTGAAGTAGCCATGCAACTGGCGGTTCATGATGTCCACCATGTAGTCGGCGATGCTGCCGCCGTGATTGAACCGCTCGTCGATCACGGCGCCCTGCTTGTTCTGCTGGGCGAAGTAATAGCGGTTGAAGCTCGCGTAGCCGCCGCCACCGGTATTGGGGACGTAGACGTAGGCAAGTTTTCCGCCGGAGAGCGAATCCACCAGGCGCCGGTTGGACTCGATCCAGTCGCGGGTTCGCAGGTCGGCATCGCTCGACACTGGCACGACCGTCACCAGTCGGGATCCATCGGCGGTCGGGCGATCGTTGACGCGCAGCTCGACCTGGCGTCCCGCGGTGCCGATGAACGAGGCGTAGAGGTTTTCTGTCCCGGTGACGTCGCGGCCGTTGACGGCGATGATGTAGTCGCCGGTCCGGACGTCCACGCCGGGCGCGGAAAGCGGCGCGTGAAGTTCTGGGTTCCAGTTTTCACCAGTGTAGATCCTGGTGATGCGGTAACGGCCCTGGGTCACGGTGAAATCCGCGCCCAGGAGTCCCGCCTGGCCGGCATCGATGTGCGGCAGGTCGCCACCGCCGACGAACGAATGGCCCACGGTGAGTTCACCCTGCATCTGGCCCAGGAGCGTGCTCAAATCTGCGCGGTGCCGCACATCGGGGAGGAGTGCCGCGTAGCGCTGCTTGATCGCCGGCCAATCGGCACCGTTCATGTTGGCGACGTAGAGATAGTCGCGTTCGATGCGCCAGGCTTCGTTGAAGATCTGGCGCCACTCGGCCAGCGGATCGAGGTCGATCCGGAGTCCCTGCGTTACCAGAGCGCCGTGTCCAGCCGCCGGCGGCGCATCGCCGGCATCCACCACCGCCCAGGTGCCGCTCGGCGCTCCCGACGGCGCGGCCCCCTGGTACAGCAATTTCTTGCCGTCGAACGAGAGGGCGTATTCCTCACCCGCAGCCGGTACGAAGTCGATCGCCTTGCGCGTCTTGAGGTCGAAGCGATGCAGGATGTCGGCGTGATTCGGCACGCGTTCGAGGTAGAACCATTGACCCGCGCTGCCGGCGCTCAGGTTCGCATAATTGCGGCTGGGGACACCGAGCGAGAGGATCCGCTGCGAGAACCCGTCGAAGTCGATATGCACGGCCACGCTGTCGCGGCGCGCGCGCGCATGTGTCGTGGTATCCGGCTTGGGTGTCGTGGTGTCGGCCGGCGGTCGGCGCACGCTGTCGGCGATTTCATCGCCGGGTTCGGGGAGCAGCGGCGACGGATCGGATCTGGACAGGACAGCGAGATAGACGCTGCGGTCCACCGGTCGATCATATGAACTCATGTCGAGCCAGCCGGTGTTGAGCGCCCAGTTGGTCGAGGCGAGAAAGAGCAGATACTTGCCACCCTTGTCCCACGCCGGGTTGACGACGTCCGAAAGTCCGTCGGTCAGCTGGTGCGTCGTACCATCGGCAACGTTGTAGACAAAGACCGCGTGAAACTGCGAACCCTTGAGCCGCTTGGTGTACGCGATCCACCTGGAGTCCGGCGACCAGCGAGGATTGAGGTTGCGGTCGGGCCAGGTGTAGTTGTCCGCGTCGACGTGGACTTCTTTTCCGGTGGCGAGATCGAGAACCCGTAGCTCGAGCTGGGCGTCGGTGAAGAGGATGCGGGAACCGTCGGGTGACCAGGCCGGCGCGTAGAAGAAACTCGGGTGCGCCAGCGGATAGGCGCGAGCCGGCGTCAGGCCGTCCTGATCGGAAACCATCAGGCGGTACTCGCCGGTCGAGTCGCTGAACCAGGCGATCCGCTTCCCGTCGGGCGACCAGATCGGTGAACGATCGGCCACACCCGACGACTGGGTGAGATTGCGCCAGGTGCCCTTGTCGGTCGGCACGGTGAAGATGTCGCCGCGCGCCTCGAACACCGCTCGTACGCCCTTGGGCGAAAGTTGCGGCGCGGTAAGCGAACGCGCCACGTCCACGGCGTGCGGCATGGTCCACGGAAAGTCGCCGGCGACGTGGATTTCAAGCTTGGTGTCCTTGCTGGTCGCCGGGTCGTAGAGGTGAATGTCCCCAGCCTGCTCGTAGGCGATCACTCCGGCACCCGCGTTGACGCTCTCGACCTCGTAATCAGCGTAGTGCGTGATCTGCCGCACCGCATGAGTCGCCGCATCCCAGGCCCAGACGTTGTTGGTCCAGTCGCGATCGGAGATGAAGTACACCGATGAGCCGAGCCAGACCGGTTGCTGGTCGCGGCTGTCGGTCCACGGCAGCGCCTCGACGGTACCGGTCTTGAGATTGTAGATCCGGATCGGCTGGTTCTGGCCGCCGCGGTAATTGCGCATCTCGACTTCCCACGGGCGCACCAGCTGATAGGCCACCGATTGACCGTCTGGCGAAATCGCGCCCGACTGCGCTCGCAGCAACGGCAGCCGTTCCGGGAGGCCACCGGTGAGCGCCACGCTCCAGAGCTGCGGTTCGCCGTCGGGAACGCCGGCGCGAGGCGACATGAAGACGACGCTCTTGCCGTCAGGAGTCCAGCCCCGCACCTGATCGGGTCCCGGATGCCAGGTCAGTCTGCGTGGAGCGCCGCTGTCGATGCCGACGACGTACACGTCGGGATTGCCGCCGTATTCCGCGGTGAAGGCGAGCCACTTGCCGTCGGGAGAAAAGTGCGGGTCCTGTTCCACGCCCGGAGATGAAGTGATTCGGCGGGCATCGCCACCCGCACGTGGCGCGAGCCAGATGTCACCGGCGTAGGCGAACGCGACGTACCTGGCACTCACGTCCGGTTGATGGAGAAGCCGGGTTGACTGGGCGGAGAGCACCATCGGAATGGTGCAAGCAAGAGCGGTCAGGAACGGACGGGACATGGCAAGCCTCCGACGAGTCAATGCGGTGGCAACGCTGGACAATGGAAAGCCGGTGGGGACGCGCTCCGGCCGGCTATCAATATGCGGCAACACGGGCTTTGGGGTAAGGAAACGCAGTGGGGGCCGAACCAGTGGTGCCGTCCAACCGTCGGACCGGAACTCGCGCGCGCTGACCACAGGTCAGCGAGCGCTTCAGGCAGCCGGTCCTCCTCTGGCCGCCACCCCAGGTCCGGCCAATCGAGAATTGTGTGATGGATAGTTGCTCGGATGGGATGCTTGGCCGACCCCCTCGCGCAACCGGCTCACACTATTGAGCGTGAGGGCGTGAGGGCGCGAGGGAGGAACGTGATGGGGCTCACCGCGCCCGGATCGGTTCCTTTCGCTCGAAATCATAGAGCGTGAGTTTCCGCAACTGGTAATACGCGATCCAGTAGGCGCGGAGTGCCTGGGCATACCCCTGGAGTGCCTGGTCCTTTTCGCTCTGCGCGATGTAGAGGTTGTCGATCGTGATGCGGCCGATGACGTAGCGGTTGTACGCGACTTCAAACCGCTTGTTGGCGACGGTATCTGCCTTGGACGCGATCACCAGGCTGCGCCGCGCCTCCGTCACCTGGAGTGCCGCGAACTGCGCCGCCTGGTCGAGCTGGGCGCGCGTCAGCGTGGCATTGGTGCGCGCCGCGTCGCGGTCGGCTCTCGCCGCATCGACGTTCGCGCCATGCGCGCCCCACTGCCAGAGCGGCAACTGTACTGAAAGGGAGAAGCGCTGCGAGTTGAGCAGGTTCTGATACGCGTCGGAGGCCGACCCTGCCGTGGCGTTGTAGCCGTAGCTGGCGTTGACGGTTCCCCCGGCGCCACCGTTCCACTTGGCCTCGCTCACACTCCGGTCGGCGTGCACTTCGCTCGCCAGCGCGTCTTCGCTGGTGGAGGAGTTGGCGCGGGCGAGCCGCACGGCGTCGGCGGTGTCGGGCTCGAAATCGGGGATCTCGCCGG
Source organism: Gemmatimonadales bacterium (assembly GCA_050732955.1). GTDB lineage: Bacteria > Gemmatimonadota > Gemmatimonadetes > Gemmatimonadales > GWC2-71-9 > Palsa-1233. The sequence continues at coordinate 4,744 of JBOHRY010000157.1, forward strand.
AGACCTCGACGGCCACGGGAGTTCCCGGTGCCAGGTTCAAGGTCAACCGGAACTGTGCCAGGTCGCGCTGGACGGCGATGTCGGCGTCGGCGACCGCCTGACGCGCGCGAAGCAGGGCGAGTTCGCTCTGCAGCAGGTCGTTCTCGCCGATCTTGCCGATCGCCAGGCGTCCCTTGTTGAGGGTATACAGCGTGTCGTTCACGCCGACATTCGCCTGGGCGTTCTTGAGCGTGGCTTCTGCCGCGTACAGGTCGAAGAAGACGTTGGTCGTGGCCATCGCGACGTCTTCACGCGACTCGACGTAGTGTCGCTCCGACGACTCGATCTGCAGCGACTGTTCGCGGATGTCCCATCGCTGCGAATTGCTCCGGAAGATCGGTTGCGAAATTCCGATCGAGAGGGGCGTGGACGACCAGGTTTCGAACCCCGCGGGACCGTTGACCTTTGCCTGGTTCAAGCCGGACGTGAACGTGAGTGTGGTATTGGTCCACGGCACGCGCTGGAAGATGGTGGCCGCGAGTCCCGCATCGGTCTCCTGCAGCGGTACGTAGAGTGTGGTCCCATCGGGCTGGATTACCGGGGTGATCGAACGCGTGTAGTTGGGTGTCGTGCCCGAGAGCGAGAGCGATGGCAGAAAACCTGCCGTGAAGGCGTGATTGCGGGCGCGGGCCCCTTCGACGACACTGGCGTTGGCACTGGCCTGGGCGCCCTGATGCTGGGCGAGGGCGATCGCCTGCTGCAACGAATACGCTTGCTGCGCAGCGAGCGGCGCGCGGATCGCGGCGCCGAACGTCAGCGCGGCCAGCGCCGAGCCGACAAAGCCGGCTCGCGGTGCGCCGAACTTCTGCGTCATGGATTTCACTCGTACCGAAGACATTCCACCGGATCCTTGAGCGCGGCCCGGTACGCCG
>JBOHRY010000158.1:0-6184 GCA_050732955.1 Gemmatimonadales bacterium
TCGCACGGCAACGCGCCGGGCGATACGCTGAGCGGCCGCGGCAATCGCGGCGGTCGCGGACGGGGCGGTTTGCCGGGTGACTCGACCGGGCGCGCACGAGGCCGCGGCGGCGTGCGCGGTGCCGATATCGGACCGTCGCAATGCCACGATATCACCGTCTACCCGGCGATCCATCTCGCGGCGGGCGCCTGCATCAGCTACGGGCTGTTGCTCGATATCTCCGATCCGGTTCATCCCAGGCGCCTGCAGGCGGTCACCGACTCGAACTTCGCCCTCTGGCATTCCGCCACGTTCAGCAACGACGGGTCCAGGCTGCTCTTCACCGACGAATGGGGCGGCGGTACGTCGCCGCGCTGCCGCGCGATCGATCCGCTCAACTGGGGTGGCGACGTCGTGTTCGATCTCAAGAATCGGCATCTCACACAGGGCGCGTTCTACAAGATGCCGGCTGCGCAGACCGAGACCGAGAACTGCGTGGCACACAACGGCGGCCTCCTGCCGGTGCCGGGACGAGACATCCTGGTGCAGGGCTGGTATCAAGGGGGCATCTCGATCGTCGACTTCAGCGACGCCCGCCACCCGTTCGAGATCGCGTACTTCGATCGCGGGCCGATCAACGCCGATACGCTCTACGTCGGCGGATTCTGGGGAGCGTACTTCTACAACGGGCACGTTTATGCCTCGGAGATCTACCGTGGCCTCGATGTCTTCGACCTGACACCAACCGAATTCCTGTCACAGAACGAAATCGACGCGGCCAGGCTGGTGCACTTCGACCAGCTCGATCCGCAGACGCAGCCGAAGATCGTCTGGCCGGCGGCGTTCCCGGTTGCCCGGGCCTATCTCGATCAACTGGTGCGCGACAACGGGCTCAACGCGACACGCACGTCGGCGATCGCCCACGATCTCGACGCCGCCGAAAAGTTGTCGGGTAGCCGGCAACGAGCTGCCTTGCGGGCTCTCGCCAAGCGTCTTGATCGTGACGCAAAGCAGGCGACGGACGCCGCACGCGTTCGCGCTTTGGCTACCGCGGTGCGGAACCTGTCGGCAGCCGCACGCTGACACCGTGACCGGCAGCGCGGCAAACCCGCGATGAGATGGCCGATCGGGCGCCTCGTCGTTTTGTGCGTGGCGCTTCCGGTGGCACTTGCAGCCCAGGCGCTCACGGCGCGCACCATTGATCTTGGCGCCGCCGCTGATCTTCTCAGGCGCGTGGTTCCAGGCTCGGCCGAACAGTTCGAGCTCGAATCGCTCCGCCCTGACAGCGGGCGCGATGTGTTCGAGGTTGCCAGCGTCGGGAATCGCGTGGTCCTGCGCGGTTCCAGCGGTGTCGCCATCGCGTCGGCCCTCAACTGGTATCTGGAACACGTCGCCGGCATCGAAGTCGCCAACCCGCTGCAGCCGATCCGCCTCCCCAAGCCGCTCACGCCCCCAGCAGTGGCAGTGCACATCCGGACGCCGTATGCCATCCGGTATTTCTTCAACTACTGCACCTTCTCCTACACCATGGCGTGGTGGGACTGGGCGCAGTGGCAGCGCATGATCGACTGGATGGCGCTCAAGGGCATCAACATGCCACTCGCCGTGACCGGACAGGAAGCGGTCTGGCGGCTGGTGCTTCGCGACGTCGGCCTGACCGACTCGATGATCGGGCGCTTTCTCGTGGGACCCGCGTACCTGCCGTGGGGATGGATGGGAAACATCGATGGCCTTGGCGGGCCGCTGCCGCAAAGCTGGATCGACAGCCACATCACCCTTGAACGGCAGATCCTGGCGCGCGAACGATCTCTGGGAATGACGCCGATCCTGCAGGGGTTCACCGGGCACGTCCCCGAATCACTGCGACAGGTCTTCCCGGACGCACAACTCCGCCGCACAGGTGACTGGTCGGCGGGATTCTCGGGGACGTGGTTCCTCGATCCTGTGGATCCGCTCTTCCAGCGCATCGGCAAGGACTTCATCGAGCGGCAAACCGAATTGTACGGCACCGATCACTACTACGCTGCCGACAGCTTCAACGAGATCGATCCGCCATCGAACGATTCGACCTTCCTCGCCGGAATGGGCGGGGCAGTCTACCAGGCGATGCACGCCGCGGATTCCAGCGCGACCTGGGTGTTGCAGGGATGGTTCCTGTATTACCAGCCAAGATTCTGGGGCGACGCCCAGGCGCGCGCGCTGATCGGAGCAGTTCCGGATGATCGGCTGATCGTCCTGGACCTCTGGGGTGATCGCCATCCGGTCTGGCGAACCCGGAACGCATTCTATGGCAAGGCGTGGGTCTGGAACGTTCTCTACAACTTTGGTGGGAAGGTCTCCCTGAACGGAGACTTGCCGGCCATTGCCGCGAACCTCCGCGATGTTCGCAACAGTCCAGAACACGGGCGATTGGCCGGACTTGGCATGATCATTGAAGGGCTGGGGACCAATCCGATCGTCCCCGATTATGTCATGGACATGACATGGCGCGACACTGTCCCGGACGTTGAGGAGTGGACGCGAGCATACGTTCGGAGGCGGTACGGGACGCTGAATAGCCACGCGTGGAATGCGTGGCGAATCCTTCTGGCGACGGCGTACCGGTCCCCCGCCCAGACCGGGACCTTTCTGGCCGAGCGTCCCGGATTCTACCAGGCGAAACTCAGTTATCGCACCGAACCCAATCCGCCGTACGACTCACGCGCATTGGTCGCGGCACTCGATTCGCTGCTCAGCGCCGCTTCGTCGCTCAGCGAACGTGACGCCTACCGCTACGATGTGGTGAATCTCGCCCGGCAGGTTCTGGGACAACTGGGCTTGCCGATGGTGAACCGGGTCGAAACGGCTTTTCAAGCGCACGACCGGGCGCGGCTGATCGCCGCCGAGGGCGCGCTGCTTGGGCTGATCCGGGATCTCGACCTCCTGCTCGGCACCCGCCCCGAGTTCCTGCTGGGGCGGTGGCTGGACGACGCCAAACGATGGGGAACGACCGACGCGGAGCGAGCGCTGTACGAGTGGAACGCCAGGAATCTCATCACTCTCTGGGGCACCAAGTGCACGGAAGGTCAGAACGACGATCTCAATCTCTATGCGTTCAAGGAATGGGAAGGGATGTTCAATGGGTACTTCCTGCCGCGGTGGACCGCATTCTTCGCCGCGTTGAACCGATCGCTCGACCGTGGGGTACCATTCGATCGGGTTCCGGTTGCCGCCGAACTCTGTCGCTGGGAACAGGCGTGGTCCGGCGGGCACGAATCGTATCCCCGCGAGGCGACGGGTGATCCGCTCGCGATAGCGCGCCGCCTGATTGCGAAGTATCGTAAAGCAGGCCTACTTCTGGCACAGTGACGGCGTAACGACTGGCTGACTGGCTCAAAAATCGCGGTACGACCCCCAACCCTTTCTTCGTGAGGTCAGTTCGATGCGAGCTGTGAATTTCTGTTTTGCGACGGGTGTGTTGCTGGCATTTCAAGCTGCACCGGTCGTCGCCCAGCAGTCCGGGCACGGCTCTGACTTCGGCCTGGGCCTTCGGGTCGGAACTCTCGGTGGAAGCCTCGAGCTCTCGAAGTTGCTCAACAGTCACATCGGGATTCGCGTGGGCGGCAACTATTTCAGCTTGACCAAGAACTCGCTCAAGCAGAGCGACGTGACGTACGCCGTCAAGCTGAAGCTGCAATCGTTTGACGGGTTGCTCGATCTCTATCCTGGGGCAAGGGGATCGTTCCACCTGACCGCCGGTGTGATCTCGACACCTCTCAAGGTCGACGGCTCCGGGACGCCGACCGGCGGCGAGTTCAAGCTCCACGGCAATACCTACACGGCGTCTGAAGTCGGCACCCTCACGGCCGAGGCGAAGTTCTCGAGCGCCCTGCCATACCTGGGCCTTGGCTTCGGCTCCGCGGCATCCGGGAAGAGCCATGTCGGGTTTGTGTTCGACTTGGGCGTCGCGATCGGCAAGCCAAAGGTCACCCTGACATCGAGTGGGGGGACGGAGTCCGGCAGCACGCAGCTGAACAACGACTTGGCAGGCCAAGTGAGTACGACCAATACGTCCATCGGCAAGATCGGTGTCTATCCGGTGCTCTCGCTGGGGTTGATGATCAAGTTCTAGGCACGAGGGGCGGAGAACTCGCGGCTCCGGCCGTGGGTTCTCCGACCCGGCGGCACCCCTCGGGATACCGTCCATCAGCCGATACTTCTCTCCGTGGTCCTGCTATCTTCGATAGCCCGAGATGATCCTCAGCCACCACAGCCAGGAATTCCGAGCCATGGCAATCTGGAAGGAACAAAACTCCGTCAAGAAGGAGTCGGCCCCGATGTCGCCGGAACCAGCCCCGAGAAGAGACGCCGAGATCCGCCCGGACTATTCGGCGAACTATGACGCCCCGCGCCGTGCCCCGGCCGGCGAGTCCAAGGAATCCGTGATCGCCGCCGACCTGACGATCGAAGGGAAGATCGAGGGTGCCGGTCATGTGCGCATCGCCGGCAGGTTCAAGGGTGACGTGAACGTGCAGGGCAACCTCACGATCGAGGTTGGCGCCAAGCTTACCGGCGCGGTGCGCGCCAACGCCGTCGTGATCGGCGGCGAGCTCGACGGCAACATCGAAGGCGCGTCGCGCGTCGAACTGCTCGAAAGCGGCGTGCTGAACGGCGATCTCAAGGCCGGGTCGCTCACCGTTGCCGCCGGTTCCCGCATGCGCGGCCAGGTGGAATTCGGCTGGGATGAGAAGGCGCCGAAGAAGCCAACCATGACGCTGGAGAGCAGCTTCGCCCCATGAGCACCGTGCGTCAGGGGGCGCCCGGCGCGACGCGTATCTGTCCACACTGCCGGGCGACGATTCTCGAAAGCGCGAGCATCTGCCCGGCATGTCGGCATCATCTGCGGTTCGATCCCAACGCTGCCGCGTCCGCGGCGCCGGGGAGCTTTTCGCCACTCCGGGTCGAGGGCACGATCAAGCACCCCGCGGTCGGCGAATCGTGGGAATACTCGGTTCTGCTCTGCATTCGCAACGACCGCGGCGAGGAGATCGCTCGCCAGGTGGTCGGCGTCGGCGCGCTTCTCCCGGCTGAAGAGCGAACGTTTTCGCTTGCCGTCGAAGTCTTCACGCCGACCGGCGACAAGTAAGCCCCTCGCCACCGAGGTGCTCCGTCAGCTTCCGGACGCGGCCCGCGAGAAAGCCTCCAGGGTTCGCCATCCCAGAATCACCGAGCCCACGATGATCAGCAGGTAGACCGCCTCCGCCAGCCACCAGAGCGCGTGCGGACTCGGTGGATCCGGGTCGATCTCGATCTGGAGGCGGCGAAACTGCCGCCACCGGATCATGCCGATCAGGACCTGGGTGATCGCCACGATCGCGATGAACACCAGCAGCGACGCGAGCACAGCCATAGCGTCCGGTATCACGGCCTTGTCGAGCCCGAGCGACTCGCGCGCCGATACCAGGCCAATCGCGATCGCACCGATGGCAACGGCAAACTTGGCGTAGTTGGCAAAGGCATCGCGCGCGAGGCCGGTGAAGTACTGCTGCCGCTCCACGGCGAGGCGGTAGCGTTCGAGCGTCAGGCTTTCCCGCAGGTCCATGCGAGCTCTCCCGTCAGTTTCCGGCCCGCTTCTCGAACACGAAGCGATAGTGGTCGAAGAGTTCGCGTTCGAAGGCGATCGAGTTGGCGCTGATGCCGGACGCGAAAGCGAGCCGGAAATCGCGACTGAAGACGTAGCGGGGCAGGAGCCTCGCTTTGAGCAACGTCTTGCGCCAGGATTTTGTCGCGAAGCGCGCACGCCACTGCCGGATCGTCTCGATGTAGTCGAGGCGGCCGCTCTCGCGGTAGATCAACCGGAAATGGGGAGCGGCGTTGCGTTCCACCTGTTCGGGGCCGTACGGCAACCAGGATCCAGGAAAGGTTTTCTGCAGCAGGGCGAGGACGTGGCCGTCGGAGAGCCTGGGTGCATCGATCCGCATCGCTTCGAACGGAACCATGTTTCGTCCGAACACCATGGTCTGCAGGAAAAACCGGCCGCCCATCGGCAACAGTGACGCGACCTTCCGGAAGAACGCCGCGTAGATCGCATCCTGATCGCCGACCTGCCATTCCTCGACCGAGCAGAAGTGTTCGAAAGCGCCAATGCTGATGACACCGTCGAAGATCCAGAACGTCTCCTCGGTGATCTGCCGCGCATCCATCAGTCGCACATCGAGCCCATGCC
>JBOHRY010000159.1:0-2386 GCA_050732955.1 Gemmatimonadales bacterium
ACCGCGACCGCCCCGGCGGCTTCGAGCCGCAGAGCGGTGACCAGGTCGTCGTTGGTGTACGCCAGCACCTTGAATCCTTCGGCGGCGAGTTCGGCGGTCGCCTCGAGCAGGCCGGCGACATCGGGGAGAAGCGTCTCCTTGTCGCCGATGACTTCCAGCTTGACCCACTCGTTGAACCCCGCTTCGCGCGCAAGACGGGCGTAGCGGACCGCTTCGTCGGCGGTGTAGCACCCGGCGGTGTTGGCGAGCAGGAAGTAGCGGTCAGGCGAGAGATGATGCAGGATGCCGCCGCTGTCACGTCGATCGAGGTTGACCCGGCGGACCGCGACCGTGACGATCTCTGCGCCCGACGCCTCGATCGCGCGGATCATCTCCTCGTTGCCGCGATACTTCCCCGTGCCGACCAGGAGACGCGACGCAAACTGGCGGCCACCGAGATTCATCACGTCACCCACCTCCGACAAAATGCACGATTTCGACTTGATCGCCATCTGCGACGGGCGTCGTGGCGAGCGCCGGACGCCGGACGATTTTTCGATTGAGCTCCACCACCACGGCACCTGCGTCGAGGTCGAGTCGCGTGAGCAACTCCGCGACGTTGTCGGCGCGCTCGATCGTGTGGCAGTCTCCATTGATCGTCAGCTGCATCGGTCACTCCCCTAGAATGTCTAGCCAAGGGCCGAGCAGGCCCAGCGTGGCGTGGTAGGGATGCGGCGCATTCCAGACGGCGCTGATCGCCGCCACACCCCATGCACCAGCGGCCTTCGCCAGCCTGGCCCGTTCCGGCGTCACTCCGCCGATGGCGAAGGTCGGGACCCCAAGGGAAACTATCCGTTCGAGCAGCGCGGTTCCCGCCGCCGGGCGATCGGGATGGGTCGCACTCGCCCAGACGTTCCCCACCACGAGCGCATCCGCGCCCTCGTCCCTGGCGGCGTTCGCTTCGGCCTCGGTGTGTACCGAGCGAATGACGAACGCCGGCGTGACTGGATCGGTGCGGTCGTTCGACCGGGAGAGGACACTGCGCGCCGTCGAGACATCGAGATCGCCGCTGCGGAGTATCACGCCGTGTGTGCCGACCGCTCGCGCGATGTCAGTGCGGCCGGTGACCAGCACCGTGGCCATCGGCGGGGCAGCCAACGTCCGGAATCGCAGTGCCAGCGCCGTCAACGCGTCGATCGAGCCATCGGGAAGCCGCGCCACCAGTGCCACTGCGGGTCCGGCCGCGGCGATTGCCGCCGCGCGAACGCCGAGATCGTCAATCGCGGCGATTCGCTGGTCGGCGAAGGCCAGTACCCGCGGCAGCGGCCTCACTCGAACCGTGATGGTCCGGTGAAGTGCGCACCGTTGAGCCACTCTCTGGCGGCGATTCTGCGCCGGCCCGCTGGTTGTACCGCAACGATCTCGACGGCACCATCGCCGGTTTCCACCAGCAGGCGAGATGCATGCTCGACGATCCGTCCCGGGGTGGTCGTGTGCGACGCCACCACCGTTGCGCCGAAGAGCTTGATCTCCTTGCCATCGAGCACGGTCCACGCTCCCGGCGCGGGGTCCATCGCGCGGATCCGGCTCGAGACGGACACCGCCGGATCGTGCCAGCGGATGCGCGCTGTTGCGCGGTCGATCTTTGGCGCGTGAGTGATCCCGGCATCGGATTGTGCCATCGGAACGTCGCCGCGCGCTACCGCGGGAAGCGTCGCGACAAGTGTGCTGGCCCCGAGCGTTGCCAAACGCAGTGCCAATGATCCAGCGGTGTCGTCCGCCCCGATTGCAATGCGTTCCTGGTGCCAGACCGGCCCGGTATCGAGTCCGGTGGCGATGCGCATGATCGAGACGCCGGTCTCCGGATCCCCGGAGAGGAGTGCCCACTGAATCGGCGCCGCGCCGCGCCATCGGGGAAGCAGCGATGCATGGACGTTGACCAGGCCCGCATGCGGAATCTCGAGCAATTCTCGCGGCAGCAGGTGACCGTATGCCACGACCACGCCCAGGTCGGCATCCACACTGCGGAGCTGGTCGAAGAAGGCGTCGCCGCGCGGGCGTTCCGGTTGCCAGACGGGGAGCCCGGCGGCTCTGGCGAACCGCTTGACCGGTGGCGCGGTGAGCCGCGAATGCGAGCGCGTCGAGGGCCGATCCGGCTGGGTGACCACGGCGGCCACCTCGACGTCGGCGGCGAGAAGTGCAGCGAGACTGGGGACGGCAAACTCCGGCGTACCAAGGAACACCACCCGCATCAGGCGTTCGCTTTCGGCTCCTCGGGAACCGGCGTGCGGGTCAGGGGGTCGCCGCGGTGTTCCTTCTTCCAGCGGGAGACGAGCAGCTGGCGCTTGAGCGGGCTCAGGTGATCGATGAAGAGGACGCCGTCGAGATGATCCAGTTCGTGCTGCAC
>JBOHRY010000160.1:0-6083 GCA_050732955.1 Gemmatimonadales bacterium
AGCAGCATGTCGGGTTTCGAGAGGAGCAGGCGGCAGAGCGCCACGCGTCGTTTCTCGCCGCCCGAAAGTGTGGCAATCGCCGCGTCCGGTGGAGGGCAGCGCAAGGCGTCCATGGCGATGTCCACGGTGCGATCGAGTTCCCAGGCATTGGCCGCCTCGATGCGCTCCTGCAGCGCCGCCTGCTTGTCGAGCAGCGCCGTCATTTCGTCGTCGGTCATCGGTTCGGCAAACTTGGCGCTGATCTCTTCGAACCGCGTCAGCAGGTCTCGCACCGGCTGGAGCGCTTCCTCGACATTGCCGCGAACGTCCTTGTCGGGATCCAGCACGGGCTCCTGCGGGAGATAGCCGATCTGGACGCCGGCCATCGGCTTCGCCTCGCCGCGGAAGTCCTGGTCCACGCCCGCCATGATCCGGAGCAGCGACGACTTGCCGGCGCCGTTGCCCCCGATCACGCCGATCTTGGCGCCGGGATAGAACGAGAGGTAGATCCCCTTGAGGATTTCGCGCTGCGGCGGGACGATCTTGCGAAGGTCCCGCATCGTGAAGATGTATTCGCCGGCCATGGGGACGAAAATAGTCGGGGGGCGAGAGGTATATTTGGCCGGGTATGCGACTCGATGCGTGCCTCTGCTTGTGCCTCGCCGCGGCGCCGATGGCCGCTCAATTGCGCGATTGCGATGGTTATTTCACGCCGCTGGTGGCTGCCGCCGGATCCTGTGTGCGTCTCTTCGCCGACAAGCTGGGTCCGGTGCGTCAGATCATCGTGCACCCCAGCGGACAGGTGGTCGCCGCGCTCAACGACGCGCCGGGTCTGGTGCGCGTCGTCGATCGCGACCACGATGGACGGTCCGACACCGCGATCACCTTTGGTCCTGGCCAGCCAGGCACCGGCGTCGCGTGGCGCGACGGCTGGCTCTATTTCGCCGCTGACAGTGGAGTGATCCGCTACCGCTGGCCGCAGGGTGCCGACGCACCCGACACCGCGGGGGAGTGGCTGGTGCGCGATCTTCCCGTCGGCGAATACGAGCGAGCCAACACCGCAAAGGGGATCGCGGTCGGCGCAGATGGGCACGTCTTCGTGTCGGTTGGATCGGAAACCGACAACTGCCAGGTCAACAACGACGTGCCTCGTTCACCGGGTCGCTTTCCCTGTCCCGAACTGAATCGGCGCGCCGGGATCTGGCGACTCACTCCGCCGGTCACCGCTGAGGGATCCTGGACCATGGACCGGTACGCGACCGGACTTCGGAGTGCGACGGCGCTGGCGATCGATCCGTCGACCGGCCGACTCTGGGCCCTCTCGCAAGGCCGCGATTCGCTCAATCGCCTCTGGGGATGGGATAACGCGGTCGCCGCGCTGCAGCCCGCGGAGATGCTCGAACAGATCATGCAGAACGATGACTACGGCTGGCCCTACTGTCAGGGTAACTGGACGCGCACCGGCACCGCGCTGGTCCGCGCTCCGGAATATGGTTCAGAGCCGGTCGACTGCACGCTCAAGACCGCGCCGGTGATGGGCTTCGCCGGACACTGGACTCCCGCCGCGGTCGCGGTGGTGAATTCGACCGCGCCCGGCGTGCCCCATCCTGGCCTGTTCATCGCCTTTCACGGTCAACACTCCACGACTCCGGCCGCACAGAACGGACACTTCGTGGTGTTCGTCGCGACGGATAGCAACGGGCGCCCCTCCGGAGATTTCCGGATCATGTTGCATTCGTCTGCTGGAGGGTTCGCACCTTCCGGCGTTGCTGTTACTCTCGACGGCCATGTCTACGTTGCCGACGACGAACGCGGCCGGATATACCGCATCGATCCGCATCCTGCCACGTCGCACTGATCGCTCCAGCCGGGTTATCCTTCAGTCTTGGGCAAGTTCGTTGGCGTAAACCATCAGCCCTGGCGCTTGTGAATCCAGGCGGGCCTTTCATGACACCGCGTCGTTTGCTTCTCGTGCTTCCCCTCGCCGCGGCGCTGCTGTCGTCTCAACGCGCGCCCGCGGCGGCGTGCGATCCTGATAACGCCGGCCTGGTGCTCCCCGCGGGATTCTGCGCCACACTCTTCGCGTCGGTTCCCGGCGTGCGCCACATCGCCGTTGCGCCGAATGGCGACGTGTTTGCAGCGGGGTCGCGTCGTGGCGTGGTCGCGCTGCGCGACCGTCGCGGCACCGGGCACGCCGACACGTCGGTGACGTTCGGCACCGGATCGGGAACCGGGATCGCGATCGGCACCGACGCCATCTACTTCGCGCCGGACGATCGCGTCATCCGTTTTGCGTGGACGCCGGGCTCGCTCGTTCCATCCGACCAGGGAACCGTCATCGTGAGCGGCCTGCCGACGGGTGGCCACACCGCCAAGACGCTGGCGCTCGATGGGAAGGGCGGCATCTTCGTCGATCACGGTTCGGCCACCAATTCGTGTCAGGCGTCTGACCGCACGCCCAGGTCGCCCGGGAAAGAGCCCTGTCCCGAGCTGCCGACCCGCGCCGGAACCTGGCGTTACGACGCGCGGCGCTCCAATCAACGGCCGGCCGACGGCGTCCACTGGACCACCGGCGTCCGCAATGGCATGGCGCTCGCCGTCAATCCGGCGACGGGCGAGCTCTGGGGAGCGACGCACGGACGCGACCAGCTCGGCGACTGGGGCATGTCGGCCGAAGACAACGCCGAGAAGCCCGCAGAGGAGTTTGGACCATTTACACGGGGCGCCGATTACGGCTGGCCGTACTGCTATTACGATCCGATCGGGAAGAAGAAGGTGCAAGCTCCCGAGTACGGTGGCGACGGCATCAAGGTCGGCAATTGCGCCGGCAAGACCCAGCCGGCGATCGCGTTCCCGTGACACTGGGCTCCGATGTCGCTGGCATTCGTCACCGGCAACGGCGTCGGCGCGACGTATGCCGGCGGAGCGTTTCTCGCGTTCCACGGCTCATGGAATCGCGCACCATTGCCGCAGGCCGGGTATCGTGTGGTGTTCATCCCGTTCAAGAACGGCAAGCCCACCGGACAGTACCGCACCTTCGCCACCGGATCAGGCGGGCCGACGTCGCTCCGCGCGAGTGGTGTCGCAGTGGTGCCCAATGGTAGTGCCCTGTTCATCGCATCCGACGCTGCCGGCAAGATCTGGCGCGTCATTCCCACGACCTCGAGGTAGCGTTTCATGCGAATCACACTTCCCGCCCTTTGTGCCGGCCTGCTGCTTCCCGTTGCGCTGGCCGCCCAGCAGATGACGATGCCGATGCCGGCGATGCCCAAGGTCGGCGACATGGCGCCGGATTTCACCCTCGCCGCTGGGACCCGGGCCGGCGTTGCCGCTCAGCCGGTCAAGCTCTCGGACCTTCGTGGGCAGACGGTGGTCATCGCCTTTTATCCCAAGCAGCGCAGCGGCGGGTGCACCATTCAGATGCGCCACTACCGCGACGCCTACGACCAGATCTTCCATGGCGGGAAGGGCGTCACCCTGCTCGCGATCAGCACCGATTCCGTCAAGGATATCGCTTCCTGGGCGGCGGATTCCGGGTTCCAGTGGACCTTCCTGAGCGACGTGAACAAGGAAGCGGGCATGGCGTACGCGACGGCCGGGGCGAGCCGCTATGAAAAGCGGGTGGTCTTTGTCGTGGCACCCAACGGCAAGATCTCGTACGTGATGAATCCTTTCAACGAAATCGATGCCACGTCGTATGACGCGCTGACAAAGGCGATCAACGACGCCCAGGCCATGAAGAGCGAATGACCGGCTCATCCCTTTGACGAAGAGGCTGTGAACCATGCCACGTGTAGCGCCCGCGATTGCTCTCGGAATCATCGTGCTCCTGCCCGCGACGTCTCGAGCCCAGGATCGGATCAAGGCGATGCCGGGCTACGACCAATACATCAAGAACGCGTCGCTCTACGCCGGTGCCGTGAAGTCTGGTTCGGTGCTCGGCGGCGGTGGGCGCGGCGGTCGCGGCGGGTTCGGCACCCCGGCCGGTCAGGGCGTGGTGTGGGCGACCGATGGCAAGGCCGTGGACTATTCTTGGGAGGGCAAGCGCTTCCATTTCGACTTCGCCGCCAGAAAGTCGGTGGAAGTACCGTCGCCGGCCACTGCGCCGGCCGACGCTGCGACGCCAACCGGTCGCGGCAATCGTGGCGGTCCTCGCGGCGGCGCTGCTGGACGTGAAATGCACGACTGTCTCGGGGCGCTGGTGCCTCCGCCCGAGCGCGGCCGGCAGCAGCCGGTGACGCCGTCGCCCGACGGTTCGCATCTCGCCAACTACCGCGACCGCAACCTGTACATCTGCGGCGCCGACGGCACCGGGCAGGTGGCGGTGTCGAGTGACGGGAGCGAGAAGGATCGCATCAAGTACGGGACGGCATCGTGGGTCTACGGTGAGGAACTGGGACAGACTACCGCGATGTGGTGGAATCCCGCCGGGACCAAGCTCGCGTATTTCCGCTTCGACGAGAGCAGGGTTCCGGACTTCTACATCACGCAGGACGAAACCAAGCTCCAGACCAAGTTGGATGTCGAAGCCTATCCCAAGCCCGGCGTGCCCAATCCGATCGTGGACCTCTACGTGTACGATCTCGCCACGAAGACGAACGTCCACGTCGATGTCCGCGACGGCAAGCCGTTCACCAATGACGTCGTCGGCCACTATGTCTACGACATGAGCTGGTCGCCCGACGGCAAGAACCTGCTGATTCACCGCACCAATCGCCGGCAGAACATCCTGGAACTGGCGATGTGTTCGCCGGAAACCGGCAAGTGCCACGCGATCATTCACGAGGAATGGCCGACGGGCTGGGTGGAGAATCATCCGCCGATGCGTTACCTAGCCGACAGCAACCGGTTCCTCTGGGAGTCGGAACGCAACGGTTTCAAGAACTACTACCTCTACAACCTCAGCGGGCAGCTGCTCGCCACCGTCACCGACAATCAGTTCGAAGACGCCGGCATTGTGCGCGTCGATGAGGCCACTCACACCCTGTGGTATCTGGCCCGCGATGGCGACAACTTCATGAAGGTGCAGCTGCACAAGGTCGGGCTCGATGGCAAGGGCGACCGGCGCCTGACGGATCCGGCGTTCAACCACCAGGTGGACGTGTCGCCTGACGGGAAGTACTTCATCGACGTGGCCCAGACGCACGACCAGGCACCGGTGTCGAATCTCGTCGAAGTCGCCAGCGGCAAGGTGATCGCCCAGCTCGCAGCGAGTGACACGTCGGTGATGGCGCAGCGAGGCATTCGGAAGGCGGAGGTCTACAGTTATCTCGCGGCCGACGGCAAGACGAAGCTGTACGGGGAAGCCTGGTTCCCGATCAACTTCGACCCCAGCAGGAAATATCCGATCCTGACATCTGAATACGGCGGCCCGGCGGCCGGAACCGGGGTCTCGGAGAATTTCAGCGCCGGCAATCCGCAAACCGAGTACGGCTTCATCATGGTCGCGTTGTCGTCCCGTGCTGCGCCGGGGATGGGGAAGCGCACTCTCGACGCCATCTACCTCAAGCTCGGACAGACCGAGATGGACGACATGGCGGAGGGGATCAAGGCGCTCTGGAGCCGCCCCTACGTCGACAAGGATCGGGTCGGGATTTACGGCACGTCGTACGGCGGCTATACGGCGGCGATGGAGATCCTGCGGCACCCCGACGTGTTCACGGTGGCGTCCGCGTCGTCGCCGCCGACCGATTGGCGCAACTACGATACGATTTATACCGAACGATATATGTGGATTCCGGAGGAGAACGCCGAGGGTTACGACAAGGGCTCGGCGATGAACTACGTCAAGAACCTCAACGGTCGGTTGATGCTCGACTACGGCACCATCGACAACAACGTGCACAACACCAACATGATGCAGCTGATCAAGGCGCTGCAGCTGGCGGGGAAGAGCTTCGAACTGCAGGTACAGCCGGACGTGGGACACTCCGGCATCAACGGGTCACGCATGATGGAATTCTTCCTCGAGAATCTGATACAACATCCTGAACGAATTCACGAGGGATATACACAGACGGCGGCGGTGCCGTAAAAGCAAAGAGAAGCGAGAACGGAAAAGAGAGAAGCGGGAGAGACGATAGACGATAGAAGCGGTATCACTT
>JBOHRY010000161.1:0-4429 GCA_050732955.1 Gemmatimonadales bacterium
CGGCCACACGCTGCGCCGCCGTCGCACCGACATTTCCGGCTCCGACTACCGCGATTTTCGCGAACATGTCCGTCCCGCTCGTTGCTGAGTCGACGGGCAAGCTAATCGCGGCGCGCATCCCCCCCAAGGCGCGCGGTGACGTCCGTGCGCGCTACGCGCGACCGCGCCCGCGCCTCGCCGGTCGGCGCTCCGGCGCGGCCTGCGATCGCTGTGCCGCGAACTTGACCGTCAGCTCCACCGCGGCCGCGATGTCGCCCTGCTTGCGCTTGGCGGCACGCGGCAAACCGAACACCCGGTCAGGATATTTCTCGCGGATCCGGTCGGGGAGTCCGAGTTCCTCCGTGCCGAACACCAGGACACTGTTGCACCGGAATGGTGCGTCGGCCGGATCGCGTTCGGAATCGGCGGCGAAGTAGAGACAGCGCTCCCGGCTCATGGCATCGCGGAAGTCGCGCCACGCCGGATGCACCCAGAGATCGAGTGTTTCCCAGTCCGCCGGTCCGGCCTTGCGAAACCCGGGATCATCGGTCGAGAATAGCGGGCCGACCAGGTGCAGCGACGCGTCGACCGCGGCGCAGCGGCGGGCAAGGTCGCCGGTCATGTCCGGCGTCTTGGGTTCGAGCAGGGCGACATGCAGAGGCATCGAATCGGACTCGGGATGGGAGAGACCAGCCGCGCACCGGCGTGCACCGGTGCGCGCGGAAGATATCGAGTCGACGTTACTGCTGGCAGCGACCGAAGGGCGAGTCCTGCTTCGCCTTGTCAACCACCGGCCGATGATCGAGGTCGCCGACCCGCACGGCGATGTCGAAGATCAGCTGGTCAACCCGGGCCATGTGCCGGTACTGGATGTACTGCGGCTCGTCGGTCACATGGTGGTAATCCGCGTGGCCGCCGGTGGTGAAGAAGATGACCGGGATGCCATAGCGGGCGTATTCGTAGTGATCGCTGCGGCAATAGATACGCTGCGGATGCCCGTCCGCGTCCATGCTGTAGTCGAATTCGAGCGGCACCTTTTCCGTCTTGTTGACCGACTCGGCGATGTCACCGAGTTCGGTGGAAAGGCGGCGCGAGCCGACCAGCTGGAGATAGTCGGGGTTACCGTGCAGTTCGCTGCCTGCCTTCGAGCGGCCCGTGACATCCGACGCTTCACCGCGCCCGACCATGTCGATGTTGAGGTCGGCCACGATGGAGTCGCGCGGTACGGTCGGATGGTTCGTGAAGTACAGCGAACCCCAGAGTCCCTTCTCCTCACCCGTCTGCCAGATGAAGATCAGCGAACGCTTCGGCTTGATGTGTCCCTTGGCGAACGCTTCGGCGATTTCCAGCACGGAGACCGAGCCGGAACCATCGTCATCCGCGCCATTGCTGATCGAATCCATCCGCGCCGGGTAGATCCGGCGCAGCGAATCCTTGATCGCGTTGATCCGCGCACACTCCTCGGCGTTGGGCACCAGGCGGCCGGTTCGTTCGGCGCCTTCCGTCTGCGCGATCTCGTTGTATGCCTTGAGCGAGTCATGCTCGACCGGCGTGCCGTGCGTACCGATGTGATCGGAATGGCCGCCGATCACGATGTATTGGTTCCGGAGCACTGGATCGGTACCCGGCAGGATCGCCACGACGCTGCGGGTCGGCGCCGGCGCCTCGATGCCACGAACATTGATCGCGACGGTCGCGCCCTTGTCGCCTTTGGCCGCCTGGTCCGGGGCTTTCCCCAGCATCGCGGCGGCAAGGCCCGGAGTCACGGTGATGTTCAGGTCACCGGCTCCCCCTGCGCCGCCTCTCCCGCCACGGCCACCACGCCCGCCGGCATTTTGATTCGGGTGCGCGGCGCGATATGCGGCTACGCCCTCCTGTTCGATCGTGTCGTCCAAGGTGTAGCCGATGCGACCCGTCGCGATCGTCGGCGAAATCGTCGCGATGGCCGCCGCTCCGGCCAGCGGATTGACCGCCCGGAAATTAGGAACTCCACCACGGCCGCCGAACCCACCGCGACCACCAGCTCCGCCGGCCGCTGGCAGCAAGAGCACGATCTTGCCCTGCACCTGGTCCGGGGCGAGCGGATTGACGGTGTCGCCCCGAACGCCGCCGAACACGACCTCGCCACTCACCTGCCGGTCAACGGCTTGCCCTGTGCCAAAATCGCGATAGACGTGATACGTCGTTCCGCCCACGGTGACCGTCGAAGCCGAATCGACGTAAACCTCGGTCACCGGCATGTTCATGAAGAAGCTGCCCTTGTCACCCGCCGGCTGGAGCCCCAGTGCGCGAACCTGGCTTTCAATGTAGGCGGTCGCCCGGATCGCGTCCGGTGTCCCCGCCTCGCGGCCGCGCATGGAATCATCGGCGTAGATATACAGCCGGGTCATGAGATCGCACGGCGTAATCGCCGCGACCGTCGGCCGGCCGCGATAATGGAGTGGCATGGTACCGCCGGTGACCGCTGGGCACTTCTGCTGCGCGGAGAGGGAGCTGGCGGCGAAAATGAGAGCGGCTGCCGCAAGTGCGGGCCGCAGCGATGTGAGTTGTGTCACCATAATCCCGGGTTGACGTCGATCAGTGAGTTGATACATGGCCTCGCTGCGTCATACGCGAAACGCGTGGCCGAGGTTGGACCCGGCGGGAGACGCTATACTCCAGGCGGTAATCTCCCGGACCTCCCTCAATCGTGGGGCGAATCATGCCGCCATCCCTCAAGTTCCTCGCTGCCGCCGGCTGCATCGCGTGGCCTGCCGCCGCCCGATGCCAGACGGCGTTCACGCTGTCCAGTCCCGTGCTGCACGCCGGCCAGCAGATGGCCAGTGCGCAGGTTTACAAGGGCATGAACTGCATCGGCGACAACATCTCGCCGCCATTGCAGTGGCACGGCGCGCCCGCCGCGACGAAGAGTTTTGCGCTCACCGTGTACGATCCGGATGCGCCGACGGGCAGTGGCTGGTGGCACTGGGTGGTGTACAACATCCCCGCGCGCACGTCCGGACTTCCGGCCGGTGCCGGAGATCCGGCCAAGGCGCTCCTTCCGGCCGGCAGCGCAGAAGGGCGCACCGATTTCGGGGCACCGGGATACGGCGGACCCTGCCCGCCGGTCGGCGACCCGCCGCACCACTACATCTTCACGCTGTACGCGCTCGACGTGGCCAGGCTCGATATTCCCGCGACCGCCACGGCGGCGTATGTCGGGTTCAACCTCCATGGCCATACCATCGCCAAGGCGACACTGACCGCGCTGTACGGACGGAAGTAACCACAACGCGTCCAGCCCGATCCGCTATTGCTGGCAACTGCCGTGCGGATCGGGTTTCGGATGATCGACGACGACTCGGTGATCGAGGTTGCCGACGGCAAGCGCCACGTCGAACACCAGCTCGTCCATTTTCACCATGTGCTGATACTGGATGTACTGCGGCTCATCGGTGACCTGATGGTAGTCGGCGTGCCCTCCCGTAGTGAAGAACACGATCGGGATGCCGTACCGGGCGTACTCCGCGTGGTCACTCCGGCAATAGATGTTCTGCGGATGTCCGTCAGCGTCGAGCGCGTAGTCAAAGGCGAATCCCAATCCGCGTTCCTGGTTGACCTTCTCGACGATGTCGCCCAGCTCGGTCGACAGGCGGCGTGATCCGATCAGCTGCAGGTAGTTGGCGTTGCCGTGAATCAACTCGCCTGACTTGGTCGTGCCGGTGACGTCGCTCGCCTGCCCGCGGCCGACCATGTCGAGGTTGAGCTCGGCAACGATGGAGTCGCGCGGTACCGTCGGGTGATCGGTGAAATACTCCGACCCCCAGAGTCCCTTCTCTTCGCCCGCGTGCCAGATGAACAGGATCGAACGTTTCGGCTTGACCGTGCCCCTGGCGAACGCCTCGGCGATCTCCAGGACTGAAACAGTGCCGCTGCCATCGTCGTCTGCGCCGTTGTAGATCGAATCGGGACGCGGTCCGCCATGCAGACGGTGAAGTGAATCCTTCATCGCGTTGACGCGGCGCCACTCGTCCGGCGTGAGCTGCTGCGGCTCGCCGTCGGCACCCTGCGGCTGCGCCAGTTCGTTGTACACCTTGAGCGAGTCGTGATCAACCACGCTGTCTGCGACGCCGATATGATCGTTGTGCGCACCGATGGCGACGTATTCATGGCTCAGGACGGGATCGGTGCCGGGAAGGATGGCGATCACGTTGCGGCCCGGGCGCGGCTGATCGACGAAACGCACGTTCGTCGCGATCGGCCGACCCGCGGCACCATTCGTGGCGTTCCGGAGCGAGGCGCCGAGCATCGCCTCGCCAAGCCGGGATGTCACCACCAGTTCGACTGGCGCTTCGCCATTGAGCATCGCGGGCATGGACGGCGTCATGGCGGCCACCACCATCGGCGACGGAATCTGCGGTCCGGCCACGATGACGCGGGCGCCGGCGCTCTGGTACATGTTGTACCAGCG
>JBOHRY010000162.1:0-2746 GCA_050732955.1 Gemmatimonadales bacterium
GAGCACCGCGGTCTCGCGCGGCGCTCGGCGGCGCGGGCGCTCTCCGCGCTGCGCACGTTCTACCGCTGGCTGCACGTGCATCACGACATCGACATGCCGGCGATCCGATCGGCTCGCACGCCCCGACTGGAGAAACGCCTGCCGACGTACCTGCTGCGCGAGCAGGTCGACGCACTCTTCGCCGTCGCCGAAGCGCAAGCCGCGATGGGGACATTGGACGCGTTGCGCGATCTCGCGATGCTGGAGCTCTTCTATTCGTCGGGACTCCGGCTCTCGGAGCTGCGGATGCTCGATGAACACCAACTCGATCTTGTGAGCGACCAGGTGAAGGTGCTCGGCAAAGGCCGGAAGGAGCGCATCGTACCGGTCGGCACGCGGGCAAGTCTGGCACTCCGGCGCTACCTGCAGGCGCGGGAACCGCTGCGCAAGCTCCCGGGCGCCGATCGCAACGCGGTTTTCGTGGGGCGCCGCGGTCGACGGCTCTCCCCGGTCACCATTCAGCGCCACATGCACCGACTGTTCGACGCCATTGGAGCGGAGGGGATGCATACCCATTCGATGCGCCACTCCTTCGCGACGCACCTGCTCGACGCCGGCGCTGACCTCAGGGCGGTGCAGGAGCTGCTGGGACATGCATCCCTCGCGACCACGCAGATCTACACGCACACGTCGGTGGAGCGACTCAAAAACGTGTACCATAGCGCGCATCCGAGAGCGAGGAAGCGTTAGGCGTTAGGCGTTAGGCGTTAGGCGTTAGGCGTTGAGCGTTGAGCGTTAAGGCATCGGCGGGATGGCGCACTTAATGCTCAACGCCTAACGCCTAACGCCTATCCTCGTATCTTTCCGTCATGACAACCTTTCACGGCACCACCATCCTCGCCGTTCGCAAGAACCGTCGTGTGGCGCTTGGCGGCGACGGCCAGGTTTCCATCGACGGGACCATCGTGAAGTCGCACGCCAACAAGGTGCGCACGCTCAAGGGCGGCAGGATCCTGGCGGGTTTCGCCGGTTCGGTCGCCGATGCGCTGACGCTCTTCGAGCGATTCGAGGAAAAGTTCGACCGCTACCCCGGTAATCTCACGCGCGCGGCTACCGAACTTGCCAAGGACTGGCGCGGTGACCGTTTCCTCCGCCGGCTGGAAGCGCTGCTGGTCGTTGCCGACCTCGACCACGTTTTCCTGCTGAGCGGCACCGGCGAGCTGATCGAGCCTGATGACGGGATCATGGCCGTCGGATCCGGCGGGACCTATGCGCTTGCAGCGGCACGAGCACTCTATCCCGACGACAAGTACGAAGCGAAAGCCATCGTCGAGCGAAGTCTCCAGATCGCGAGCGAGATTTGCGTGTTTACCAACGACAACGTCACCGTTCTCGAGCTGGACGACAAGCGTTAGGCGTCAGGCGTTGAGCATTAGGAGATAGAATCGGCGATTCGACGATGGAGGCGAGTTCGCGTCTATCGTCTATCGTTCTTAGGTTAGTCGCATGAATTCCGCGCCCGCCACGCCACCGATCGCCCCTGAACCCCCGCCGCTTCCGTGGCTGGAGGAATTGCCGCCGCGCCAGATCGTCGCGGAGCTCGATCGTTACATCGTCGGCCAGGCCGCGGCCAAGAAGGCGATCGCCATCGCGATTCGCAATCGGTGGCGGCGATCGCAGGCGCCCGACACCATTCGCGACGAGATCACGCCGAGCAACATCATCCTGATCGGCCCCACCGGTGTCGGGAAGACCGAGATTGCCCGCCGCCTCGCCCGTCTCGCCGGTGCACCGTTCATCAAGGTCGAGGCGTCGAAGTTCACCGAAGTCGGCTACGTGGGCCGCGACGTCGAATCGATGGTGCGCGACCTGGTCGATGCCGCCATCTCGCTGGTGCGGAGCGAACGCGAAGACGAAGTCTGGCCGCAGGCGGAGGAGCGGGGTACCGAGCGGTTGCTCGACCTTCTCCTGCCGAAGGTCGATGCGGAAGACGAGGATCCCGCACTCAAGGAGCGGCGCAAGGCCTCGCGCTCCAAGCTCAAGGAGCAGTTGCTGGACGGCAAACTCGACGATCGCGAAGTCGAGATCGAAGTTACGCCGATGAACTATCCCAGCCCCGACACCATGCAGCCACCGGGCGGAATGGAAGGTCCCGAGTCGGCATTTGCCGACTGGCTGATGGACATGCTGCCCAAGAAAAAGAAACGCCGCAGCGCGAAGGTTCCGGAGGCGCGACGCATTCTCGAGGACGAGGAACTCCGCAAGCTGGTGGATATGGACGAGACCATCAACGAAGCGCTCGACCGTGTGGAGAATCACGGCATCATCTTCATCGACGAGATCGACAAGATCGCCGGCGAGCGCAATACCACCGGACCCGACGTGTCACGCGAAGGCGTGCAGCGCGACCTGCTGCCCGTGGTCGAAGGATCGACCATCCAGACGCGTTACGGCTACGTCCGGACCGACCACATTCTTTTTGTCGCGGCTGGAGCCTTCCACGTCTCAAAGCCGTCGGACCTGATTCCGGAATTGCAGGGTCGCTTCCCGATTCGCGTCGAACTCGAGCCGCTCACGGAGAAGGATTTCGTCAGGATCCTCACCGAGCCGGAGAACGCCCTCACCAAGACCTACGCGGCGCTTGTCGCCGCCGAAAAGTGCGAGCTCACGTTCACGCCAGAGGCGGTGCTGGAGATCGCGCGCACCGCCTCGATCGCCAACGACCGGATGGAGAACATCGGCGCCCGCCGGCTGCACACCGTGATGT
>JBOHRY010000163.1:0-3367 GCA_050732955.1 Gemmatimonadales bacterium
CTCCGGCACTTCGCGCGTGGCGGCGAGCAGGATGCAATGCGACTCCCGCTCCCCGCGCCCGACCCTGCCCCGCAGCTGATGCAGTTGCGCCAGTCCGAAGCGCTCCGGATGCTCGATCACCATGACCGTGGCGGCGGGCACGTCGATGCCGACCTCGATGACCGTGGTGGCAACCAGCACCTGTACCGCGCCGTCGCGGAAGGCGCGCATCACGCGGTCTCGTTCCGGCGACGTGAGCCGCCCATGGACCAATCCGACGTTCACGTCGGGCCACTGCGTCCTGAGCGATGTCGCCATCGTCTCCGCGGCGCGGACGTCGGCGCGTTCGGATTCCTCGATGACCGGCAGCACTACATAGGCCTGGCGCCCCGCCAGCGCCTCGCCGTGCACGAACTCGAACACCCGCCGACGATGCGCCGCGGTGCGCAGCGCGGTACGGATCACGCCGCGCCCGGGAGGCCTGGCCTTGAGGATCGATACATCGAGATCGCCGAACCGCGTCAGGGCCAGCGATCGCGGAATCGGCGTGGCACTCAGCAGCAGCACGTCCGGCGCGTCACCCTTCTGCATCAGCGCCGCGCGCTGCTCGACGCCGAACCGGTGCTGCTCATCGATGACCACGAGTCCGAGTTTGTGAAACGCCACCTGATCCTGGACCAGGGCGTGCGTGCCGATCACCAGCTGCGTCGTCCCGTCGAGCAGGCGGCCGTGCGCCGCGCGCTTGTCGGCGGCGCCCAGGCGGCCCAGCAGCAGTTCGGGCACCAGTCCCAGCGGCGCCACCAATCGTGAGAGCGTCTGGGAGTGTTGCTCGGCCAGCAGTTCGGTCGGCGCCATGAGTGCGGCCTGATAGCCGTTCTCCAGCGCCAGCAGCATCGCGAACAACGCGACGACCGTTTTTCCGGTGCCGACGTCACCCATCAGCAGTCGATGCATCCGCTCGGCGCGGGTCATGTCATCGAAGATCTCGCGGATGGCGTGCTTCTGGTCGGCCGTCAGCTGCCAGGGAAGTCGCTCCCGCAACTGCGTCGTCAGCGTCCGCTGCAGCGTGAACACGGTGCCGCGCTGGCCGTGCCGCGCGAGCTCGCGGGCGCGAGCCAGCATCAACTGCAGGTCCAGCAGCTAGTCGATCGCGAGACGACGCCGGCCCCGCTCCGCCTCCGCCGCGCTGGTGGGCCGGTGGAGCGCCGTGAGCGCTTCGGCAAGCCCGGGGAGCCCGAAACGTTCACGCAGCGCCGCAGGGAGGATATCCGGAACGATCGCGATCATCGCGTCCAGGTGCTGATTGATGATGGCGCGAATCTGCTTGTGACTCAGCCCCTCCGTCGCCGGATACACCGGGATGATCCGGCCCGCAGCCGGCGCGTCACCGGCGTCACCGAGCACGACAAGTTCGCGCGGCGCCATCTGCCGGCCGTGATAGAACCGGATCGGCCCCGCCACGAGCACCAGCTGCCCAGGTGACACCACGCGGTCGAGAAACGCCTGCCCGGGCCAGGCGCACTCGAGAATGCCGCTCTGATCCCGAAGCACTGCATGAAAGATCCGGAGCCCCTTGCGGGTCGGCAGCACGCCCTTGCTGACCACCGTGCCGACGCAAGCGACGTCATCCCCGACACGCGCCCGCGCCATCGGCGTCACCGACGAGGCATCGATGTAGCGATGCGGGATGTGGAAGAGGAGATCCTGCACCGAGTGCACGCCCAGTCGGGCGAACGCTTCGGCGCGCTTCTCGCCGATGCCTTTGAGGAACTGAACCGGAGTGTCGAGGCGGAGCTGGGGCACGGTGAAAGGTAAGGGCCGATGGGCACGGCGACCGGAATCGCGCAGCGGCCGGCGACGGCTTGCCGTTGTGCGCCATATGAGTAGTTTTCATACGTCATTGGGCGTGAGGTGAAGCGTGGAATCTTCGGTGGCGCGATTGCTGGGTGGGCACCGCGTCCTGCACCAGACGGTGACGACGGAACTGCAGCTCGCCGAACTGGTGCGGGCGGGCCTGCCGGCGCAGGCACTCGATCACGTGATGGATCGACTGTCGCCGGCGATGGCGACACAGGCCGAGATCTACGATGTGGTGGGGAGTGCCCGCACACTGCAGCGGAAGCGCACCGCGCACCAGCCGCTGTCCGCCGACGAATCGGATCGCCTGGCGCGTCTGGCCCGTGTCGTCGTTCGGGCCGAGGCGGCATTGGGCAATCCGGACGCGGCGCGACGCTGGCTCGCCAAGCCGAATCGCTCGCTCGGCGGCGCCGTGCCGCTGCACCTGCTCGACAGCGACGCCGGCGCGCTCGCCGTGACGCAGGTGCTCGGCCGGATCGAGCATGGCGTGTACAGCTGAGCGCCTGTGGAATGCCACCGGATCTGCCGCCGGGCGCACCGCCCGCTGGATGGTGAGGGCGCCCGCCTCTACGGCGGGCGGTGGAACAGCCCGGGTCACGCGGTCGTCTATGCGTCGGGTTCACTGGCACTCGCGGCACTGGAATTTCTGGTGCATCTCGACAGCTCGGAAGCGCCCCATGACTTGCTGGCGATGCGCATCAATATTCCCGACGACCTGACGGTTTCCGACGTCAAGCTCCGCGCTCTCCCCGCCCGCTGGGACCGCTACCCGGCAGTGGACGCGTGCCGGAAGCTGGGTGATGCCTGGCTACTCGCTGGGAAGACCGCCGTGCTGAAGGTTCCGTCCGCGCCGGTCCACGAGGAGTGGAACGTCCTGCTCAATCCGCGCCATCCCGAATTTCATCGAATCAGGGAGGCCGGCAGCCGCCGATTCCGCTTCGATCAACGGCTGGTGCGATAGCGCCGCGCTACTGCCCGGCCTTGTCCAGCGTCAGAGCGCAGGTTCCACTGACCTTGCTCCAATCGCCTGTCACTGCATCGATCACTATCGGCACGACCCCCGCAAGAATGTGGCGGATGCGGGCGATGAATCCCTACGCCTCCATCACCAAGCGCACGTCCGCATCGAGATCCGACGCCGCGCGATCCCGCGTCAGCCACGACACCACGAAAAACGTCAGGAGCGAGAGCACCAGGGCCAGACCCGACGCGGTGACGCCGGCGGGAAAGGTGAACACCTTCACCCAGTTCAACGTCTCGAATACCAGCGTCACACCGAGTCCCACGAGCATCGAGGCAATCGCGCCCGCGCGGGTGGCGCCGGGCCAGTTGAGACCGAGCGCCAGCGAGGGCACCAGCGTCGAGGCGAAGAGTCCCCAGCCGAAGATGCCCAGGAATGCCACCAGCACGCCGCTCCGCAGTGCCAGCGCGCCCGCGAGCGCCGCAATGACTACGGTGCTGATCCGGCCCACCAGCAACTCGTCGCGCACCGGCTTGCCGAGGGCGACGGGAATATCGTGCGTAATGGCTG
>JBOHRY010000164.1:0-5848 GCA_050732955.1 Gemmatimonadales bacterium
GCGTCCTCGATGTGCTGCATCACCCCGCCGATGACGACGTGTTCGCCATCGGAGATGGCGTCCACGTCGGCTTCGAACGCGTCCTCGAGAAACGAGTCGATCAGCACCGGATGGCCGGGTGCCACGCTCGCCGCTTCATCGAAGAAGCCGCGCAGTTCGTCCGCGTCGTACACGATCCGCATGGCGCGGCCGCCGAGGACGTAACTCGGTCGCACCAGCACCGGGTAGCCGATACGCTCGGCCACCTCGAGTGCGCCCTCGATCGAGCGCGCGGTGCCATTCGGTGGCTGACGGATCCCGAGACGGCGTGCCAGGGCCTCGAATTGCTTGCGATCCTCGGCGGCATCGATCGCGTCGGGCGACGTTCCCATGATCGGGACGCCTGCCGCCGCGAGGGGCTTCGCCAGCTTGAGCGGTGTCTGGCCACCGAGTTGCACCACGACACCGATCGGCTGCTCGACGTGAACGATCTCGAGTACATGCTCCAGCGTCAGCGGCTCGAAGTACAGCACGTCGGAGATGTCGAAGTCGGTCGAGACGGTTTCGGGATTGGAATTGACCATCACCGTCCGGTAGCCGAGCTCGCGGAAGGCGAGGGTGGCGCGCACACAGCAGTAGTCGAATTCGACGCCCTGCCCGATCCGGTTGGGACCCGATCCGAGGATGATCACGGTGGGCCGTCCGTCCGGCGCGGCTTCGTTTTCGTCATCCCAGCACGAGTAGAGGTACGGCGTGCTCGAGGGAAACTCGCCGGCGCACGTGTCCACCGTCTTGTACACTGGCCGGAGTCCCAACCGGTGCCGCGTCGTCCGGATCTGCGCTTCATCGAGCTGTTTCAAGTCGGCGAGTTGCCAATCCGAGAATCCGGCCCGCTTGAGCCGGAGCAGCATGGCGCGATCCTGCGTGTCGTTGACGCCCAGCGGATAGGTGATCCACGCGTCTTCCATCGCCACCAGTTCGGACAGCTGTTCCAGGAACCACGGATCGATACCTGAAGCGGCGTTGAGATCGGCGACCGAGACCCCGGCCACCAGCGCCCGCTTGACCTGGAAGAGGCGTTCGGGCGTCGGCCGGCGGATGGCCGAAAGGAGTGTCGCGCGATCGTTGTCGGTCAATCGGTCGTCGATCGGTCCCGCGCCGATCACCCAGCCGGCGCGCCCGGCTTCGAGTCCCCGAAATCCCTTCTGCAGCGCCTCCTTGAACGTGCGTCCGATCGCCATCGCCTCGCCCACCGATTTCATCTGCGTGGTGAGGAACGGCTCGGCCGTCGGAAACTTCTCGAACGCGAATCGCGGGATCTTCACCACGACATAGTCGAGCACCGGCTCGAACGACGCCGGAGTGGTGCGCGTGATATCGTTGGGCAACTCGTCGAGCGTGTACCCGACCGCGACCTTGGCGCCGATGCGCGCGATCGGAAAGCCGGTGGCCTTCGAAGCCAGTGCCGACGAACGCGACACGCGAGGATTCATCTCGATCACCAGCTGCTGTCCGGTCGCGGGATCGACGGCGAACTGGATGTTGCATCCGCCTGCGGCAACGCCGACCTCGCGGATGATCTTGATCGACGCGTCGCGCATCGCCTGGTATTCGCGATCGGTCAGCGTCATCGCGGGAGCCACGGTGATCGAGTCGCCGGTGTGCACACCCATCGGATCGACGTTTTCGATCGAACAGACGATGACCACGTTGTCGGCGCCATCGCGCATCACTTCCAGCTCGAATTCCTTCCAGCCGATGATGCTGCGCTCGACCAGGACGGAATGGACCGGCGAGAGATCGAGACCGCGCTTGAGCAGCGCCTCGAATTCCTCGCGGTTGTACGCGATGCCGCCGCCGGTTCCGCCCAGGGTGAATGAGGGGCGCAGGATCGCCGGATACTCGGTCCGTTCGACCGCCGCGAGTCCGTCCTCGATCGATCCGACGACCCGCCCGGCCGGCGTGGCAAGCCCGATGCGATCCATCGCCGCGGCGAACTCGGCCCGGTCCTCGGCGATCCGGATGGCCCGCTCGTTGGCGCCGATCAGCTCGACGCCGAACTTCTCCAGCGTCCCGTCCCGCACCAGCGCCATCGCAACATTGAGGGCGGTCTGTCCGCCAATCGTCGGCAGCAGGGCGTCGGGGCGCTCGCGTTCGATCACCTTGGCGACCCACTCGGGAGTCACCGGTTCGATGTAGGTGCGATCCGCCAGTTCCGGATCGGTCATGATGGTAGCGGGATTCGAGTTGACCAGGATGACCCGGAATCCCTCTTCCTTGAGTGCCCGCACTGCCTGGGTCCCCGAATAGTCGAACTCGGCGCCCTGCCCGATGACGATCGGGCCGCTGCCGATGATGAGGATCGAGGAGAGATCAGTCCGCTTGGGCATTCACCAGGTCCTGGAGCGTACGCTCGAAGGGAATCTCGGGCGACCAGCCGGTGGCGGCACGAAGCCGGCTCGCGTCGCCGATCAGCACCGGAATATCGCTGGGCCTGAGCAGCGCCGCATCCGGCTCGACCGTCACCGTCACCCCGACCAGCCGGGCCAGCAGGTCGAAACACTCCGACAGCCGGCGACCGACGCCGCTGGCCACATTGTATACCGCTCCTGGGCGGCCGTGCGCCAGCAGCATGAGGTAGGCGCGGACCACGTCGCGGACGTCGAGAAAGTCGCGTACGGCGCTCAGGTTGCCGACGCGAACGGTGGCGGCGCCTGCCTTCCGGGCCGCCAGCAGGCGGGCGACGAGCGCTGGCAGGACATAGGTCGTGGTCTGCCCGGGACCGGTGTGAGGAAACGATCGGGCCACGATCACCGGGAGTCCCGTCTCGTTCGCCACGTCCGCCAGGGCCTTCTCCGCGCGGGCCTTGCTTTCGGCGTATGGCGACACCGGCTTCACTGGTGCCGACTCGGCGATCGCATCAGCGTGTCCCGGCCCATACACCTCGGCGGTGGACGCAAAGAGGAAGCAGGGCGAGCCCGCGCCCGCCAACGCGCGCGCGAGACGGACTGTCGCGTCGCAGTTCACCACCATCGCCGCCGCCGGGTCGTGTCGCGCAGCGACGCTCGAGGCGATGGCAGCCAGATGGACGACCGCCGTCGGCCGAGATCCGGCAATCCGTGCGGCAGCGGCGGGATCGGCGAGGTCGGCCACCAGGACTTCGATGGCGACGGCGCTGGCGGCATTGTTCCACTCGGCGGGCGCCGGCGCCCCCGGTGGAATGACAGCGATGACCGCGCGGCCGGCCGCCCGCGCGCTTCGCACCAGCCAGCGACCGACGAAGCCGTCGGCGCCGGTGACGAGAAGACGGCTCACTTCGGCGGCAACCGCTCCAGGTCGGCGTCTACCATCATGCGGACCAGCTCGGCGAAGGAAACCGTGGGTGACCAGCCGAGCTCGGCCCGCGCCCGGGACGGATCGGCGATCAGCACATCGACCTCGGCAGGTCGGTAGAACGCCGCGTCGACAACGACGTGCTTCCGCCAGTCGAGCCCGGCGTGGGAGAACGCCACTTCGACCAGCTCCTGCACCGAGTGCGTTGCGCCGGTACCGATCACGAAATCCCGCGGCTCGGGCTGCTGAAGCATCCGCCACATCGCATCGACGTAATCGCCGGCAAAGCCCCAGTCACGCTTGGCCTCCAGGTTGCCGAGCCGCAGCTCACGCGCCATCCCGCGCTTGATTCGCGCCACCTCGTGCGTGACCTTGCGCGTGACGAACTCGACACCGCGACGCGGCGATTCATGATTGAAGAGAATCCCGCTGACGGCGTAGAGACCGTACGACTCACGATAATTCACCGTGATCCAGTGGCCGTAGAGCTTGGCGATGCCATACGGCGAGCGCGGATAGAACGGAGTCGTCTCGCATTGCGGTGTTTCCTGCACCTTGCCGAACATTTCCGACGAACTCGCCTGGTAGAATCGTGCGCGCGGACAGGCCAGACGCATCGCTTCGAGAATGCGGGTCACTCCCAGCGCGGTGAACTCTCCGGTGAGTACCGGCTGGGTGAACGAGGTCGGCACGAATGACTGCGCCGCGAGATTGTAGATCTCGTCCGGCTGAACGTCCTGCATCACCATGGTCAGCGAGTGCTGGTCGAGAAGGTCCGCCGCGACGATGCGAATCCGGGAAATCAGGTGCTCGATGCGCTCATACGAATGGTGCGAGGTCCGGCGCACCACGCCGATGACCTCGTACCCCTTGGCGAGCAGGTGCTCGGCCAGATAGGAGCCGTCCTGGCCAGTGATCCCGGTGATCAGTGCGCGGGGCATGAGCGTCGAGGGTTAGGGGTGATGAAATCTGCGTCGGGATGCCTTGAATGCGGCCGGAATCTACACGGGAAAACCGGGATCCCCGACCGTGCCAGTCCGCACAAAAAAGGGGACCCCGCAGGATCCCCTTCGTCTCGACGGCCCGAGATGCATGGCAGACGTTACGCCGCCGACGCCTTCACAACCTTGCCGCTCTTGAGGCACTGGGTGCACACCTGCACGCGGCGCGGGGCGCCATCCTTCATGACGCGGACGGTCTGAAGATTGGGAAACCACCGCCGCTTCCGCCGATTGTTGGCGTGAGAGACGTGGTTACCCGTCATCGGGCCTTTTTCACACACCGTGCAGACACGCGCCATGGCATCCTCAGCAACCGATTGGAACTCGCCCCCACGATGGGGGCGGCTATTACTCCGACAGCAACTCGATCCGCGCCATTTCGGCGCCATCGCCCACCCGGTGCCCCAGCTTGAGGATCCGGATGTAACCACCCGGCCGCGACGCGAACCGCGGACCGATCGTCTTGAACAACTTGGTGAGCACTTCGCGGTTCGGGATCTTCTGCTCCACCTGACGAATGGCGTGCAGGTCGCCGCGACGTGCCAGCGTCACCAATTTCTCGGCGTATGGCCGCAGTTCCTTGGCCTTGGCGACGGTGGTGTTGATCGCTTCGTGCTCGAAGAGCGAACTCGCCATGTTGCGCAGCAGCGCCCGCCGGTGACTGGCGGTGCGAGACAGCTGGCGTCCCTTGGCGCGATGACGCATGGGATTACTCGTCCTCTCCGTGACTCACGGGCACCACCGGCGGCGTTCCGGCATTGGCGATGCGCAGGTCGCCGCCAAGGTCCTCGAACTGCATCTCGAAGTTGAGCGCCTCGCCCTGGAGCAGGTCGGCGATCTCCTGCAGCGCCTTGTCGCCGATGTTCTTGACTTCCTTCAGGTCCTTGACCGAAAACTCGACCAGGTCGCGGAGCGTCCGGATGTTGGAATTCTTGAGCGAATTGACGGTGCGCACCGAGAGCCCCAGCTCGTCGATCGCGCGGCCGAGACGGCCAGCCAGCCCTGAGGCCGGCGCTGCAACACCGTCGGCGGACGGCGCGGAGTACGCCGGCGCCTTGCCGAACTCGACGAAGTAGCGGAAATGCTCCTGGGCGAGCGCCGCCGCGTACGCGATGGCGTCCTCGGGAGTGACGGTACCGTTGGTCTCGACGGAAACCGCGAGACGGTCATAATCGGTGCGCTGCCCGACGCGGGTTTCGGCCACGGTGAAGTTGGCGCGACGCACCGGATTGTAGATCGCGTCGATGCGCACCAGGTCCAGCGGATAGCTCCGGTCGGACGGATGCATCTCCGACTCGACGTAGCCGCGGCCCTTGTTCACGAACAGCTCGCAGGTGACCTCCCGGTCATCCTGCATGGTGAAGAGCAGATGATCCGGATTCACGACCCGGCCCTGACCCGACTCCTGGATGTCGCGCCCGTAGACCGGACCCGGTCCCTGCTTCACGATCCGCAGGACCGCCTCGTCCACGGCGTCGTCCAGCACCAGCGTCAGCGACTTGAGCCGCTGCACGATCTGGTGCACGTCCTCGAGC
>JBOHRY010000165.1:0-10127 GCA_050732955.1 Gemmatimonadales bacterium
CGCCGGCGCGCCAGGTTGACGGTGACCGCGAACTTTTCCTCGGTGAGCGCGGTGTGGCGTTCGGTTTTCCCCTTCTGGCGCGCCAGCGAACGAATCTGCGACTGGACTTCCGCAATGAGGTCTTCGAGCCGCTGCAGGTCGGCCGCGGTCTCGTCGAGCCGGCGCGCCGTGGTGTGCCGCCGATCGCGATAGAGTCCGACGCCGGCTGCCTCCTCGAACAGCGACCGCCGCTCGTCGGCGCGATCCGACAGCAGCAGGTCGATCATCTTCGCTTCGATCACCACGCCGGCGTCGCCACCGAGGCCGGTTCCGCGCAGCAAGTCCTGGATGTCCCGCAGGCGCGCGGGCGCATTGTTGAGCAGGTAATCGCTCTGTCCCGAGCGCGACAGCCGACGCGTGATCACCACTTCGGTGTACGGAGTGGGGAGCATGCCGTCGCTGTTGTCGAGATAGAGCGAGACTTCGGTGATGTTGACCGGCCGCCGCGTCGCCGCGCCCTGGAAGATCACGTCTTCCATCTTGCCGCCACGGAGCAGGCGGGCTGACTGCTCGCCGAGAACCCAGCGCACTGCATCGGAGATGTTGGACTTGCCGCAGCCATTGGGGCCGACGATGGCGGTCACTCCCTCCTCGAACGAGAGTGTGACGGTATCCGCGAAGGACTTGAAGCCGGTGAGCTCCAGCTTGGTGAGCTTCATCGCCTGCCTGGTGTGGGGTTCATGGTCCGGCCCGGCGCGGCCCGCGCCGGCCATCGCGATGCGCAAAGATAGCAGCCCCGCTCAGGGACCGCCGGACCCCGGCATCACGATGAAATACGACCGACCCAGTCGTTTGCCGACCGACTCCGCGGCTTCGCGGCTCGGATACGGACCCACCATGACGCGGTAGTTCTCGTCGCTCGTCTTGGGCTCGACAACCTTCGACGGAAAGCCTCCATCCTTGAGCTGCCGCGCGAAGGCCTGGGCCCACTCAGAGTTCTGTGACGACGACACCTGGAGATAGATGTCCCCGTGCGCGCCCGAATCATTCTTGATCGCGGGCGGCGGCGGGGCCGTCTCGGCCGTGTCTGGCGGGACCGCAATCGGCGGCGGCGGTGGCGGCGGTGCCGCGGTGGCCACGGTGGTTGCCGGCACCGCTGTCAGCGGCAGCCACGGCAGCATGATGTAGAGGTCGCCCGCGCCGCCGGTGACCACGCCAGCGTGTCCGCTGGTCGGGTCGTCCAGGTCAATCGCCACGACGTCGCCGTGACTGCGAACCAGCAGGATATGGCCGGCCACCACTGTGGGCAGGTCGTCGCTCCACGACGATGCCCGCGATAGTGTCACCGTCCAGCGAGACAGGTCGATCACCCAGAGCGAATCTCCCATCGCGTTGTGGGCGAGGAGCCAGCGTCCGCTGCGGTCAGCACGGAGACCCGCCGCGATCCCCGGGAGTGGCAGCTCTCGCAGTTCGGTCCGGGTGAACCGGTCTAGCATCATCAGTCCGCCAAGCTTGCGGGCGACATACAACCGGTGGCCGGAGGGCGAGAAGGCCGAGACGACTGGCGTACCGCGAATCCGGATGCTGGTGATACCCGACCGGTTGCGGGACCGCGACGGTCGGGTCGGCGCGCGAGCTGACGGATCGACCAGGATCACGGCGGTATCGGTGGTGACCGCGACGAGGTCGCCCGCCCAGGTCGTGGCGATACGGCCGCTCGGGATGTTGATCCGCCGCTCGCCATTCTCGCTCAGCACGTCGAGCGTACCGGTTCTCGGGCGCAGCGCGAGCAGCTGGTCGCCGGGTCCCCGGAGCAGCGTCGTGCCCTTGTCGACTGTCGCCTTGAATGTCGTCAGGGTGCGGTTGGCGAACCGCACCGGATGACGCGCGGAGTCTTCGCCGATGATCGTCCCGTCGGGTGCCGCCGAGAGGTCGCGTGCCGATGTCGAGACCAGATGAGACCGGCGCGCCACCAGATCGATGGCGACGAGGCGTCCGGCGTTGTCGGCGCCGTAGATCGTCTTCTCTTCGCTGCTCGCGCCGAGGAGCCGCGCAATTGGCGGCAGGCCACTGATCAGCTGTTCCTGGGGAACGAGGCTGCTGGCGTGGAGCACCTGGACGGTGCCCCCCGTGCGGGAAACCCGGAGCAGCGCCGCGTCACTGGGCGGGGTGGCGAACGCCGCCGGCAGATGTCGCGAGGCGGCGGGAACACGCCGGCCGTGGCACCCGGCGAGCGCCACGGCCAGCAGGACAACACCCGCATCACGACCCGTCATCCGCTCAATATGCTGGGCCGAACGAGATCGTCCAATACGGGTTGACGCCAGGCCGATTGAGCGGCTTGGCGTAATCGAAACGCAGCACCATGAAGCCGAGTGCGTTGACCTTGATCGAAAGTCCCACCGACTTGAGCGGCGTGCGCACGGCGACCGGCGAAACGTTGTCCGGACGACTCCAGGCAAACTTGCTGTCCCCGTTCATCGCGACGCCGGCGTCGAAGAAGAGTGCGCCTTCGATCGGCGGGAAGAGTTCCGGCAGCCAGTGCATGTACTGCTGCGACAGGATCGGGAAGCGGAGTTCGGCATTGAACACGGCGATCGACGTTCCGAGCAATTGATCCAGCTTGGTGCAGCCGGTCTGCGACGTGGGATCGGCCACCAGCTGCAGGGTGCACTCATTGCGATCGAACGATCCGGCCGTCCAGCCGCGAATCAGGTCCGGATAGCCGAGGTACATCTGGAACTTGTCCGCGTCGCGACCGGTCCGGCCGATGTACAGCGCGCGCGTCGCCAGCGACAACGGGCCGAACAGGTGGTCGTAGCGGCGGAAATCGACGGTACTCTGGAGGTAGGTCCATCCGCCGATCGCCGGAGCGAGCTCGACCCGGGAGCGGCGGCCGAGGAAGGGACCGGTATAGCCGGCGATGGAATTGTCGTACACCCAGGCGAACGACGGTTGGACGAAGCCCGTTTCGCTCAGGATCGTCTTCTGCGTCGTGGGATCCGCCAGCGCGATCCCGGTACTGGGATCAAACAGCTGGTTGTAGTCGAGCACGGCGTCTTCCACGTTGGTCAGGTGGACGCCGCCCTCGAGACGCTGGAAGCGCGACAGCGGATAGTAGCCCGTGGCGAAGGCGCTGCGGAGGACGATCCGCCGGACTTCGGTGGTATAGGTGGCCGCCGGGTCTTGCACGTCCTGTGAGATGAACGAGCCGTCGTAGAAGAAGTACGGATCCTGCGACAACCCCACCGCCCAGTTGATGCGGTGCGACAGGTTCACGTACGCGGCGAGCACTTGCGCTTCGTCGATCCGCCCGTTGACGTATCCGGTGAACAACAGTTGATGGTCACCCAGCATGTCCGACATCTGCACCGTCGTGCCGCCGAAGATGCCCGACCCGAAGTTGCTGCGGGCGTACCCGATGCTGGGCCGCGCCACGTAGTCCGGGGTGAAAACCGTCTTGTAGCGGCGTTCGGAGAAGGTGCTGGTATCCGGCAGCGGGACTTTCGTCGAATCGATCATCCGCGCAATCGACACCTCGGCCGGGGTACGCAGCGAATCGCCGGTTTTCGTCAGAGAGTCGGCAGGGCGGAGACCGGTGGCCGACCGATAGAGCGAGCTGCCGCCGGCCGGCGTGGGCGCGGGGTGCGTGGTGTCGGGTGCTACGGGGTGCGCCGGCGCGGTCGCCAGCAGTTCAGCCGGACGCCACGGTTCCTTCTTGCGGCTCTCCGGGTTCGACATCACGTAGATATCGTAGTCGCCCTTTTCGTAGTACACGTAGGCCAGCTTGTCCGACTGCCGCGCCCATGAGAGGTCCGGCGACAGCGGCGTGATGCCCTGCGCGCCGGTGAAGAAATTGGTCAGCTGGTACGATTCGCCGCTCGCCATGTCGTAGAGGTAGATGTTGCTCACCCCGGTGCGATCGGAGATGTAGGCGATCGACTTCCCGTCGGGCGACCACTGCGGGTCGGCGTTCTTCCCCCAATCCATCCCTTGCAGCAGTTCGATCCGGCCCGTGTCCAGGTGGTACAACGCCAGACGGTAATTACCGAACTTGAGCGTATTGAAGTCGGTCTTGGGACCGCGGTCCGTGGTGAACGCGATCGTCTGTCCGTCGGGGGACCATGCCGGATGCAGGTCGGCGTACTTGTCATTGGTCAGGCGATGGAGATTCTTGCCATCCCGGTCAACCACGAACAGGTCGGAGAGACCGCCGTCGTACCCGGTGAAGACCAGCCTGGATCCGTCGGGGCTCCACGCCGGCGTCGTGACGCCGCTCAGTCCCGAGCGAATGGTGGCAACCTGTTTGTTGTCGGCCACCTGGATGATGATGATGTCGTCGTGGGCGCCGTTCTTGCCGGCAAACGCGAGATACTTGCCATCCGGCGACCAGCTGGCCGACGAGTTGATGAACCGGAAGGTCTCGTAGTTGGAACTGTACGTCGACTTGAAGAGCCGGCGATCAGCCTTGCCTGTCGCCACGTTGGCGAGCCAGAGGTCGACGAAGTAGAAGTCCTTCTCGGAGAAATACGCGATCTGGGTACCGTCCGGCGACAGCGCCGGCGCCAGGTGCAGCGTGCCTTCGCTGCGGTCCTTGGTCAGCACCGCGTCGGAGATGGCGGTCGCCCGGTCCGCGGTATTGAGCTGCGGCAGGTATTCCTTGAGCACCGCGTCGCGCCACTGGTCGCCGAGCTGCTTGAAGTCCAGCCCGATCACCCGCCGGAATGCGCCCTCCAGCGATCCCGAGCGCGATGCGGAGAGGATCGCGCCGATCGCTTCGTCGCCCCAGCGCTGGCCGATATAGCTCAGGATCGCCTGGCCGAAGCGGTACGGGAAGATCCGCGGATCGGTCTCCAGCTGATGAATGGTCGGAAGCTTGCCTTCCTGCGCCGCGTCGCGCAGCCACATCGCGGTGTTCGCATCCACGCCGCCCAGCGACATGTACTCGGCCATGCCTTCGACGAACCAGAGCGGCGGGTTGACGGCGATGATCGTCTGGACGCCCGCGCCGGCACGGCCACCGGACCAGACGTCATACTGGAACTGGTTGGTCATTTCGTGCTGCAGCACGTGCTGCACGTCGTCGTACGAGCCCGTGAGAGGAATCACGATCCGGTGCTTGAGGAAGTCGGTAAATCCGCCGGTTCCCTCCGGCACCTCGTCGGGCGACGTGTTGGTCTGCTGGAAATCCGACAGCGACGCGTAGAGGATGATCGGCTTGCGCTCGCGGAACTGATGGCGCAGCACGGTGGAGAGCTCGACGTATGACCGCTCCGCCATTCGCGCCACGTCCAGTGCGGCGCTATGCTCGACGGCGTAGTAATAGAGATCGAAGTGCTCGGTCTCGAGCACCTTGAAATGGAACTTCGAATACTGGACCTTGTTCTGCCCGAAGTACTGCGCACCGAGCGCCGCAGGCACCAGTGCCGCGGCGGCAGCGCAGAGCAGGGAAAGTCGGCGCATGGTCGATACCTCTCGTCCCGCTGGGACGGTCACGATTCGGAGAGCAGAACCGGAGCATCCTGCCACAGGCGCTCCAGCTGGTAAAAGGCTCGCGTCTCCGGGTGAAACAAGTGCACTACCAACTCCACGAAGTCCAGCAACACCCAGCGCCCGCTGGGAACCCCTTCGATATGATGCGGCGACTGACCGGCCCGGTGCATCGCCTGCACGACACCGTCAGCAAGTCCGCGTACATGCGCATCAGACGTGCCGGACGCGATGATGAAGTAATCCGCTGCATCGCAGAGACCCCGCAGATCGAGCACCTGCACCCGGGTTCCCTTGCGAGCCTCGATCGCCGCGACGGCGGCACGGACCGCTGCCGGCAGGCGCGGCGCCTTGCGTTCAGCCAATCCGTTCCGTCCCGTCCTCCGCCCTCCGGACGTCGGTCAAACCCTGCGCTTCGAAGATACCGGACCTTCCTCCGCAACCAGGTGATCCATCCCGACACGAACCAGTTCCTGACGTGCATTGTCCTGAAAACCGGACACCGCTGTACTAGCCGGCTATGACAACGTTGACCTTGACCTCGGCCTGCACATCGTGATGGAGCCGGACGGGTACGGAGTGAAACCCCAATTGCTTGATCGGATGTTCCAGCTCGATTTTCCGCTTGTCGATCGCAATCCCCTCGGCATCAAGCTGATGGGCGATGTCGGCGGACGTGATCGAACCGAACAGGCGGCCGTCCTCGCCGGCCTTGGCCGTGAACTGCAGGTTCACCTGTCCGATCCGGTCCGCCAGCGCTTGCGCCTCGGTGCGCTCGGCTGCGGCCCTGGACTGGCGGGCTTTCCCCTCGGCCTCGATTCGCTTGCGATTGCCGTCGGTGGCTTCGAACGCCAGCCCGCGCGGCAGAAGGAAGTTGCGGGCGTAGCCCGGTTTGACCCGGACCAACTGGCCCGCCCGGCCAAGGGAGGGGACATCGTCCCGGAGAATCAGGTCGATCATGTCGGAACTCCTGTGGACGGCGCCATGCGCCGCCGGAAGTCGAGCCAGGTATCGGCCACGCCCAGAAGGGTCAGGCCAACCAGGACGAAGGCCAGCATCGGGAACATTATCAGGACCAGCACCCCGATGACGAACGGCGACGCCCGCCAGAGGGCAGTGCGGATCACCGCCAATCCGCGAAGCCAGTACATCGCCAGGACCACCACCAGGACATTCTGCGTCACAAGATGGACGCTGTCGGACGTGTGAGCCAACGCCGCGCCGACGAAGAGCAGCAGCAGCCAGACCAGGTGATCGTTGAAGCGGAATTCCGCCAGCGGCGGCGGCGGCGGCGGCGGAGTGATCGGGGTGCGGGCAATCCTGCCGTACCAGGTGGATGCCAGCCACGCACCGAGCAGGGCAACCAGAGCCAGGAGCGCTGGCGCCAGCGTCGCCATCATCGCGACAGCCAGCCCCATCTTGCTGGCGAAATCCGCCGGCGCCGGTTGGACCATGAGGTCACTGCTCGAGGCAGGCGGCGTCGCCGGGAGCGAGGTCCAGATCTGGTGCGACGCATCCCACGCCTGGTTCACGATCTCCGTTTGCACCGCGGCGAACGAAAGATGGTACACGGCGAACCATGCGGTTACCGCTACGCCGGCGAGGGCCGTCGCGACCATCGCCCGAACGAAGAGCGATCGGATACCGGCCGCCGTGAGTGCCACGAAACCGCCCACGAACAGCACGGCTGCCGCGCGCACGGTGCGCTCGCTCAGCGAATCGGGCAGATGGAACCACGCGGCGAGCGCTCCGAGGCAGACCGCGATCCAGCACCACTCGCGCAGCGTCCGCGGCCGGGATGCCAGCAGGAGGAGCGCCAGCGGACCGAGGAAGAACACCGGAAAGACCGGCACCGCGACGATGAGAAAGATCGCGGTGAGCAGAAAATTGAGGGCCTGCGAGCGGCGTCCGGTTGTGGGCGCCGCCCCCGTGGTGGTCAGCCGGTGAACCCTTTGATGTAAGGAAGCAGGGCAACCTGGCGCGCCCGCTTGATGGCGGTACTCAGCTGTCGCTGGTGGCGCGAGCAGGTACCCGAGAGCCGGCTCGGCAGGATCTTGCCGCGCTCGGTGAGGAAGCGGGTCAGCAGGCGTTCGTCCTTGAAATCGACGACGCGGACTCCGGATTCGCAAATGGCGCAGCTCTTCTGTGGGCGGGCCATTATTCGTCCTCCTCGCCGTCCTTGGCACTCGGCGTCGGCGCCATCTGGGCGCCCTCATCCACCACCACGAGGTGGCGGATCAGCCCCTCGTCAAGCTTGAGTGCACGCTCGAATTCGGGCAGCATGGTCGACGCCGCCTCGAACTTGGTGACGACGTAGTAGCCGGTTTCGCGTCCACCCACCGGATAGGCGAGTGTCCGTTTCCCCCAATGCGTCACCTCGACCGTCTTCTCGCCGGTCTGGGGGATCAGGGCGTGGAATTTCTGGAGTTTTTCGGAAACGGCAGGTTCTTCGAGTGTCGAGTCGAAGATGTACACTGCCTCGTAACGACGAGCCACAAGCACCTTCCTTCGGTCTGGAGTCGCCCCGGCGCGGTGCGGCGCCGAGGAGGATGGATTGGTCTGCGGCAACAACATAATCGTGGAAGGGGTGATACTGCAGCCCGGAGCCCGCGCAGGGCAGTGAGAAAGGAGGTGGCGCGGAGGCCGCATGACTGCCTGGCCTTCCGTTGAGCTGCTTCAGTTCCGAGGCGTTGATGGCACCAGCTCGGAGGACGCTGATGCAGACCGCACCTGGGCGAGCCATTCCAGCGCCGCTCGAGCATCGTGAATCATGGGCTGGAACACAGAGTCGGCCTGCTGCCGAGGCGCGAGGAAACGCAGGTAGGCCTCACGCGCCTGTTCGGCCATCCCGAGTTGTTCGTAGAGCCGCCCGAGTTCGTAGTCGGCAGGGAGCCAGCTGCCCGCAAGCGACTCGAAGTAGGGTAGTGCCTCCCGCGGCCGCCCCATCTCCAGCTGCAACCGACCCAGCCACCAGCGGAGAATGTCGTTGACACCTCGGCCGCCGAAAGCCCGCTTTTGCGACGCCTGAAGCAGGCGCAGGGCATGGTCTCGCTGACCTTGACGCCACGACACGTACCCTTCGAGCCCCTGCCGCAGGGCCTCCGTGAAGGCAACCTGGGACGAGTCTGTAGCCACGCTGAGAGTGCGAACGCGCGACTGAAGCCGCTCCAGCGAACGCTGCACGTCCTGCCACCGTCCCTGACCAGCAGCGAGAGCACCAAGATAGAAGAGCTCTACCTGATCCACGCTGTCGGCCGTGCCGTGCGCAAGGATCGCATCGAGTTCGGCAGCAGGAACCGACGTGCCAACCTCGGCGAGCGCATCCACCATCCGGGCCTTTCGAGATTGTAGCGTAAACGGATCGCTGAGCGATTGGAGTGCCTCGCGCGCCTTTGCCTGGGCCAGCCTGGTGAAGAACAGCGCGATCGCGGCTACTGGCGGGTGCTCCGCGCGATCCCGTGCAGTTCGGAATGCTCGCTCCGAAAGGTCCCAGCGGCGCGCCGCTGCAAGCTGGACGCCGATCCACATCAGGCGGCTGATCTCCAGCGTGTCGAGCGCCGCCTCGCTGGTGGAGCGTGCGATTGAATCGCCAATCACAAATCCGGCCAGCAAGCGAAGCTGCCACAGCTGATGGGTATCCGGTGCGATTTGGGCGAAGGTATGGAGCAGCCGGTTGGCGCCGGCCGTGTCCCGCTCACCGATTGCATTTTCGATCCGATGGAAGTACGGCAGGCTAAAGGTTGAATCGAGCGCGATCGCCCTCGCCAGCGCCACGTCCGCCGCTCCCGGGGCGACCGGCACCTCCGCGCCGCTGTGCTGGTAGAACTCCCCCAATTGATACCACGTGTCTGCATTGTCGGGATGCCGGCGCGCTTCCTCCTCCAACAGATCACGGGCCGCCGAAACGTCTTTGTCCTGGAGCTGATATGCGCGAAACATGGCGGCCTCGTGCTGAGGCAAACGGTCGGCATATCGTCCCACCGCCGGCGCCAAGGGGTCGGGAGCTGTTGCCCGCACGTCGCTCCAGAACCACTGCCGCGACAATCCGAGGCGGTAGCGGGCGATGGCGAACGTGGAATCGGCCTCCACGGCTCTCCCATAGGCGTCCGCTGCACGCTCGAACTGCGATCGCCGAAAGAGCACTTCCCCTTCCAGGAAGGCCTTGAGCGCCGGCAGCGAGGCAGTGTGGACACCGGCCAGATCGATCGGGACAAATTCCCGCGCATCACCCCCGGGTATGAGCAGCAGGATCTCAAGTGTCAGGCGATCGACCAGGGTGAAGATGCTGTCGGCGGGCCCCCGTGACCTGGCAGTGCCGAGCAGCCGTCCTGCCGCTACCTCGTACACTCCAGCGGTGAGAACCAGGTCGGGTCCGTCGGGGATCACGCGAGCTGTCACGGCATAGCGGCCGCCGGCGCGCTTCGCCACATCGAGGACCGTCGCAAGCGCCGGATCCTTGCTGCCCACCGCCTGCTCACGCCACCGCGCGAGAACCGTTCGGCCGTCCACGGTTCGGAGACCTGGAATGCCACTCAGGTCCATCGAGACCAGGTCCATCAGGCCCTCGCGCCAAGTGGCCAGCGCCTCACCCTCAAGGGTGAAGGGCAGCACGGCGACAGCTTGCGTCGGTGCGCCGATCGGAAGCGACTGGGCGGCGG
>JBOHRY010000166.1:0-8805 GCA_050732955.1 Gemmatimonadales bacterium
GCGTTAAGACGTGGGGCGGAGCGCCTCACAGGGAAGCGACGATTTCGAGTTGGTCGTTTCCTAACGCCCAACGCCTAATGCTTAACGCCTAATGCCTAATGCCTAATGCCTGACGCCTAACGCCTAACGCCTTCACCATATCCTCACCCGCTGATCCGGCGCGAGGTAATACCGATCGCCCGGCTTCACGTCGAACGCGTCGTACCAGGCATCGATATTCCGCATCGGCCCGATCACGCGCCAGCGCGGCGGCGAATGCGGATTGCTGAGCACCTGCTGGCGCATCGCCCCGTCGCGATACTTGCCACGCCAGACCTGCGCGATCGCGAGGAAGAATCG
The DNA here is from genome assembly GCA_050732955.1 of Gemmatimonadales bacterium. Lineage (GTDB taxonomy): Bacteria > Gemmatimonadota > Gemmatimonadetes > Gemmatimonadales > GWC2-71-9 > Palsa-1233. The sequence goes on from JBOHRY010000166.1 coordinate 340, forward strand.
CTGGTCGCCGGTAAAACCGTCCAGCACCGGCGCCGGCTTGCCGCCGAGCGAGAGATGATACGCCCGGAGCGCGATGCTGAGGCCGGAGAGATCGCCGATGTTTTCACCCATCGTGAGTCGGCCGTTCACGTGCAGTCCCGGCAGGCCTTCGTACGAATCGTACTGTGCGCCCAGCGCCGTCACGCGTGCCTCAAAGTTCTTCCGGTCCTCGTCGGTCCACCAGTTTTCCAGCGCGCCGAGCCCGGTGTACTTGCTTCCCTGGTCATCGAAGCCGTGCCCGATCTCGTGACCCATCACCGTGCCGATCGCGCCGTAGTTGATGGCATCATCCGCATTGGGATCGAAGAACGGCGGCTGCAGGATCGCCGCCGGAAAGAAGATCGAATTGAGCGTCGGGATGTAGTTGGCATTCACCGTGGGCGGCGTCATCGTCCATTCGTTGTGATTCACCGGCTGGTCGATCCGGGCGAGCCGGTAGTGCCATTCGAATGCGTCGCTGCGCTCGATGTCTCCGATCAGGTCGCCGGCTGTGATCGAGAGTCCGGAGTAGTCGCGCCATGTATCGGGATAGCCCACGTGGGGCGTGAACTGATGCAACTTGTCGAGCGCTTTCTGCCGGGTCGCTTCCGTCATCCACGTGATGGTGCGGATATCGTCGTCGTACGCCTTGAGCAGGTTGGCGACGAGCGCCTCGACCTTGGCCTTGGACGCCGGCGGGAAATAGCGGGCAACGTAGAGCTTCCCGAGCGGATGGCCGAGCCGCTGGTCCAGAAGATGTACCGCTCGCGTCGTCCGCGGCAGTTGCTGCGACTGTCCCCCGAGCGCGCGGCCAAAGAAGTCGAAATCCGCGTCGTCGAACGCCTTGGGAAGGTAGCTCGACATGTTGCGCAGGTAGTTCACCGTCAGATAATCGCGCCAGACCGCGACGGGCGTCGCCGCGAAGAGTGTGGCGAGTGGCGGAAACGCCGTGTTCTCACGTACCACGATGATGCGCTCGCCGTGCGGTCCGCGCGGCGTGATCCCACGCGCGGCGAGCAACGTCGCCCACGGGAACCCCGGCGCGAACGCGGTCAGCTGCGCCAGGCTCATCGGATTGTAGGTCCGATCCACATTGCGTCTCTCGGCGGCGGTCCAGTGATCCTTTGCAATGGCTGTCTCGAACGCGAGCACCGCATCCGCGCGCGGGCCCGCATCATTCGCACCCGCAAGCTCGAGCATCCTGGCGAGAAACTTCCGGTAGGCCTCGCGCGTGGCGACGATGGCCGGATCGGTCTTGAGGTAATAGTCGCGGTCGGGCATGCCGAGGCCGGACGCAGTTAGACTCGTCACATATTCGGTGGGAGCCTTTGGATTGGCGGAGATCGCGACGCCGAAGAGACTTCCGACGGGAACGCCGGGATTGCCCATCACTCGCGCGACGTCGTCTGCGGATCTGATCGCACGGATCGCGGCAAGATCTTTCGCCGCCGCCGCGAGGCCGCGGCGTTCGATCGCCGTCGTGTCGGTAAAGGCGAAATAGAGATCGCGCAGCTTTTTTTCTTCGTCGGTGAGCCGGAAATAGGAGCGCGAGAACAGGTCCGCGACGATGTCGCCCATCCGCTTCTCGCTCAGCATCGCCAGGTCCTGGAATGTTCCCGTCGATGTGCGATCGGCGGGGATCACGGCATTCCGGTACCAGGTACCGTTGGCGTAGTCGAAGAAGTCGTCGCCCGGCTTGATGCTGCGATCCATTCCGGTCAGGTCGAACCCCCAGGCACCAATCGCGGGGCGAGTCGAACCTTGTTGCGCGAGAGCCGGTGTGCCGAGCGCGAATGAGCCCGCCAGAACACCAACGATGATGAGATTGCGATGCACGAAATACCTCCGGGCTGTTCCCCGATCGGAAGCCGCTCTTGGGGGAGGAGGGGCTGCGGAGTATAGGTGTTGTCGGCTGACCGGTGCAATGACGCGCGCGCTGGCGGGCGCGGTGCCTCACTCGGCCGGACGCGCCGTCCGAATCCGGATGATGTGCAGGGTGCGGAGGACGGCATGCACCCAGAGCATGAGCTCAGCGAACATCTGTCCTCACATGGACCTGGGATGGCACTTCGCCGGAATGGAACGACGAAGTCGAGGCGAGGTTGGCCCCAGCAGGATTCGAAGTCACGTCGCTCGGCGTGACGATAAGTGCTTTTCCAGTAATCACTTATGACTCCAACAACCGGTGGGCGCCCTCGCTTCGTGCCGGGCGCTCGCGGCAAGAACGGCAATCAGCGTGCCCTTGACGACGCGACTGCCCCATCGTCCAAAGTTCTGCGACGTTGGCCACTGGAACGAACCATTTGTAACAGGATGGCGGCCGGGCTGGCGGACTTTTCGGGTCAGGGTACGTTGTGAGTCCCTCGAGCCTGAGAGTTCCGCCGGCATGGCGCGCGTCCCGCCGTATCACACCTTCTCCGTTACCGCGCCGCCCGAAGCGTGGGTCGTGTATCACGACGACGACAGCTGCCCCGAAGGACAGCGGATTCCTCGACGACACCGCGAGCCGGGCACCGGCTGGCGAAGCCACTGCGACCGCTGCCGCAGGCTGCAGTGGGCGAGCACTGCATCGGCGCCGGCCGCAGGTGAGCCAACCTAGCGACGGGGCGTCCGCGGCCTCCGCCATGGCGAGCATTGTCATCCACACCATCGGCCACTCGACTCGGCCACTGGATGAGTTCGTGGCGCTCTTGCGGCAGGTGGAGATCAGCCTCCTGGCCGACATCCGTTCGATCCCGCGCTCGCGTGCGGCGCCACAATTCAACGGCGATACTCTTCCGGCAGAGCTAGTCTCCGAGGGAGTTCAATACCAGCATCTCGCAGCACTCGGCGGTCGTCGACACCACGTCAAGGGAGCGCCGCCGTCACACAACACGTACTGGAAAGTGTCGGCGTTTCGGAACTACGCCGACTACGCGGAGACTGCGGCGTTCCGCGCCGGCCTCGATCAGCTGCTCGTTCTGGCGCGCACGGCGCGAGTCGCGATCATGTGCGCCGAGGCGGTGTGGTGGCGGTGCCATCGCCGGATCGTTGCCGACCACCTGCTGGCGCGCGGGGTAGCGGTGGAGCACATCATGGCCATGGGCAAGATCACCCCGGCAACGCTCACACCTGGCGCGGTGGTTACCGAGAACCAGACTGTCAGATACCCCGGAGAGAATTTCGAGTTGTGCTGACAGAGCGGGTCGCCGAGCGGGCCTACCGACCTCAGGCTGCTGCGCTGAGGTCCGACCGCTGCAGCGACGTCTCCAGTTGGGCGACCTCCTTGAGTGCGGCGCGGAGGCCGAACTTGCCAAGCCGCGAGCGAGCTTCGGCCAGGGCCGAATTCATCTCCGTTGATACCGCGCGCCGGAGAGCTGCCACGGCACGCGGCGGCGGCGGCGATCCACGCTTGAGCGCCTGACTGAGAGCTTGCTGCAGCAGCTGGGCGTCGTGAAATCTCCCCAGCGCATCTTGCAGCGTTCCCAGTCGTTCGACGGCCGCCGTCGCCAGATCGGACGAATCGCCAAAGGCCTCGAGCAGGTAGCGCAAGCGTTTGAGCGCGATGCGGGTGGCGTGAGCCGCGGATGGATTCGTCGGACGGCGGCGCCACTCCTGGAGACGCAGCCGCAGCACCTCGACATGCGAGCGGAGCATACCCGCTGTCGCCGGTGCCATGACACCGGGGCCGTCGCCGGGATGGGGAACGCGAGATCCGTCCGTCTCGGGCGCCAGCTGCCGCAGCATGCGCTCGCCAACTTGCGGTAGCCGATTGGTCACCGCGCGCATGAGGCGCCGCCGCGTCCGCCGGGCGTCAGCTCGAAGCCGCCGGGTGAGCCAGCTGGCCGCGTCAGCGAGTGCGGCGTCACCACGAAGCTCCGACAACGCGCGCTCCTCGACTTCCAGGTCCCGCAGTCGCCCGGCACGGTGAGCCAGACGTCGCACCCGCCGGCGGGTGCGCCGGGAGACCGTGTCTCCAAGAACGGGCCGGCACGCGCGCAGCCAGGAGCGCAGCCGCCGTAGCGCCACCCGAAAATCGTGAACCGCCTCTCTTTCCCTGGGGTCGGCTTGCGCCGAAACGATTCGGCCGGCGAGCTCGAGCTGCATGGCCTGATCGAGGACCGCCAGCACCCGGGATCGTGCCACCATCCTGGCCGCAACTGGTGTGGGTGCGCGAAGTACGTCCGGTGTCAGCGCGAGGCGCGTCATGAACGGGTTCTCATCCTGCCTGCGATGACGCACCCCGGTCGCATCGTCACACACCCCGCTGCGACGGTCACAATCGCCCCGCGTGTGTGTCGGGTCCCATCGAATTCGTTTCCCCATGGAGCATTCATCACAAGGAGGAACTTCATGCGTCTCTCATTCTGCACACCAATAGCGCTCGCCGCGACGCTCGCGCTCGCACCCCATCGGGCACCGGCACAGGTGTCCGTGTCGCTGCACCTCGGTCGCCCCCTGACGGTCACCAGTTATTCGCCCGAAGCCTACGGTGACTGGCACAGCCGCTACCGCTACTGGCATCCGACCACGGTCTACTATCTCGACGGACACTGGTATCGTCGCGCGGTTCGCGGATCGCGACGGGTGGTCGTGTATCGGACGGGAAGCTCCTACTTCCTGCCGCCGCGTGACCGGGATTGGGACCATCGGGATCGGCGTTACAACTATCGCCGTCGCCCGAGCGACGAGGACTACACCCACGCCGTCGCGCCGGCACCGCGGGGAAGGCCGCATCCGTAGAAGGCATCAAGCGTTCGGCATTAGGCGTTAAGACTTGATCGTAAGCCCAAGTCTCAATGCCTAACGCTCAATGCCTAATGCCCTCCTCGTGGCACCCCAAACTCGACACCCGCTGCGATCTCCCACCCGGTGAAGCGAAGTGAACGGGGAAATCGCAGCGGGATCGTCTTGCTGTTCTGACCGCCCCAATCGAGCGAGACCACGTTGCGGAGCGTGTAGCCCGGCTCGACAAAGAGCGAGAACGTCTCGGCGCCGGCCTTGAAGTGCACTGCGCCGCCGACTGCGCCGCCGACTTCGTAGGTCGTGCCCGAAATTGGGTAAAGCGCGCCGGAACTGTCGTAGATGGCGACGCTCTGCAGCTGGACCAAGCCCATGTGCACTCCGACGAATGGACTGAATCGTCGGAGGGGATGCCATTGCGCCAGCCACGCCAGCCTCGGCAGCTCCATGAACGATCCGCGCAACTCGAACGACGGATCCTGCGCCCGGAACCCGGTGATTCGCGAATACGCCAGCGCCAGCTCGAACTCCCACGCAGGAAGCGAATCGCGATGGCCCGCACCAGCCGGAAGGTGCGCACCCGGGTCCACACCCGCCGAGCCCAGATGGAACATGAATGCCAGCCCGGGACCCTGGAATCCGGACTGTCGCGACTCACCGGGCTTGCCGGCGGTCAGCACGGATGAATGCGGCAGGAATCCGGCGTAGACCCAGAAGCCGCCAACGTTGTCGAGATTCTTGAAGAAGCTCTCGAGGATGCCCACCTGCGCCGTGGCCTGGCGCGGTATCAGGCCGACAATCGCGCATGCCAACAGAAGATTCCGAAGTCGCATACTCCGTCCGGTTCTGATGTTGTCCGACGGCACGTCGCTGCCCAGACTATAGTATGCGTCAAAGTGAGGCTCGCTGGCGAATCGGGGGCGAACGATGACGTTGGAGGCCAAGCTGGGGGGACCGGGCCCCAAGCGCATGCTGGCGCTGGACGGCGGTGGCATTCGCGGTCTGTTGAGTGTCGAGATCCTGTCGGAAATGGAAAGCGTGCTGCGGCGACAGACCGGCGCCGGTCCCGAATTCGTTCTGGCGGATTACTTCGACTACATCGCCGGGACCAGCACCGGCGGCATCATTGCCGTGCTCCTCTCGCTGGGCTGGTCCATCGCGGCCATCCGTTCGTTCTACGTCGATCACGGCCGGCAGATGTTCCATCGCGCATTCGCCCCGTGGCGGCTGTACCGGTCGATGTATCGCGCCACGGATCTTCGCGCCACGCTGCGAAAGCTGATCGGGCCCGAGACCACGCTCGGGAGTGCCAGCGTGCGCACGCTCCTGATGCTGGTCATGCGCAACGTAAACACCGACTCGCCCTGGCCGATCTCCAACAATCCCGCGGCGAAATACAATCTCCGTGGCGAAGCGAGCTGCAATCTCGAACTTCCCCTCTGGCAATTGGTGCGGGCGAGCACCGCCGCGCCCCTCTTCTTCCCGCCTGAGCTGGTCCGTGTCGGTGATACCGAGTTCGCGTTCACCGATGGCGGGATGACCAGCTACAACAACCCGGCATTTCTCCTCTTCCTCATGGCCACGCTGGCGCCGTATCGACTGGGCTGGCCCGCCGGCGAGGACCGGCTCCTGCTGGTTTCCGTCGGCACCGGGACCAACCCTCGACCCGATGTTCGCCGGTCGTCCAACGTCTTCGGCGGCGTGATGTCGCTGTTGATGGATCCGCGATTTGCCGCCCTGGTACAGCAGGACCTGCTCTGCCGGGTCTTCGGGCGATGTCTCGTCGGCGACCCGATCGACGCCGAAGTGGGCGACTTGATCGATCCCGCCGCGTCGCCGTTCCCGAAACAGTTCACCTACGTGCGCTACAACGCCGAGCTGTCGCGTCCCGGACTCGACGCGCTGGGGCTGCCGGAAGTCAACCCGCGCCAGGTCGGCAAGCTCGATTCGGTGGCGTACATGGACGACCTGCGCCGCGTCGGCCGTGCCGTGGCAGAACGCCAGGTGCGCACCGAGCACTTCGCCGGCTTTCCCGGATCGCACGCCTAGGCGCCCCTTACCCGGTGCGCCAAACGCAGCACATTATTCATTCGCGAATCGCCCCAACTCCGTCTCATCACCGGGATCTTCCATGCGCCGACCGTTCGCCGTGCTGGATGCACTGGTTTTCGCCCTCTCATTGCTGTCGGCGGCGCCGGCGGTGGCGCGCTTCCCGGCACGGCGGGACGCGTCCGATACGACGGTGATTCGTGGCTTCTCACCCGCCGCGTCGCGAACTGAACGAGGGTGGGAAGCCACGTTCAGCGGCATTCCCGTGCCCGATTCGATCCGGGAATACATGCGCCATCTGTCGGCGCACCCCCACCACGTGGGCTCGCCGGCCGATCACGCCAACGCCGAGTGGTTGCTGGCGCGATTCAAGTCGTACGGACTCGACGCGCACATCGAGCAATTCGACGTGCTCTTTCCGACCCCGTAGGAACGCGTCGTCGAACTCGTGGCGCCCACGCGGTTCGTGGCCCGATTGCAGGAACCGACTGTCGCCGGCGATCCGACGTCCGCGCAGCACGCCGAGCAGTTGCCGAGCTACAACGCGTATTCGGCGGACGGCGATGTGACGGCGCGCCTGGTCTACGTCAACTACGGCGTGCCCGCCGACTACGACGAGCTGGCGCGGCACCAGATCGACGTCAAGGGCGCCATCGTCATCGCCCGCTACGGCGGATCCTGGCGCGGGATCAAGCCCAAGGTCGCGGCCGAACATGGTGCGGTAGGCTGCCTGATCTATTCCGACCCGCGTGACGATGGTTACGCCGATGACGCGGTGTATCCCAACGGACCGATGCGTCCGGCCGACGGCGTCCAGCGCGGCAGCGTCGCCGACATGCCGACGTACCCCGGCGATCCTCTCACGCCCGGCGTGGGCGCCACCGCGGGCGCGCACCGACTCGCACTCGCCGACGCGAAAACGCTGACCCGCATTCCCGTCCTGCCGATCTCGTATGGCGACGCCGAGCCGCTGCTCGCCGCCCTCGGCGGGCCGGTCGTTCCCGCCGGCTGGCGCGGCGGCTTGCCGATCACGTATCGCTTCGGCTCAGGCGTCGCGCGGGTGCATCTGCGGGTGCAGTCCGACTGGTCTCAGCACACTTTGTACGATGTCATCGCCATGATCCCCGGTGCGGTCGAGCCCGACCAGTGGGTGATTCGTGGCAACCACCATGACGCCTGGGTCAACGGCGCCGAAGATCCTCTGTCGGGACTCTCGCCGGAACTCGAGGAAGCGCGAGCGCTTGGCGCGTTGCTCAAGCAGGGCTGGCATCCCCGCCGGACGATCGTCTACGCGGCATGGGACGGCGAGGAGCCGGGACTCCTCGGATCGACGGAATGGGTCGAGACCCACGCCGACGAACTGCGCGCCAAAGCGGTGGCCTACATCAACACCGATAACAGCGACCGCGGCTATCTCGGCATGAGCGGATCGCACGTGCTCGAACGATTCATCAACGGGGTTGCGCGTGACATCGACGACCCCGAAACTCACCTCAGTCTCTGGCAACGCGACCAGTTGGCGGCCATCCGCAATGGCACCGCTGACTCGCGACGCGAAGCGCGTACCCGCACCGACCTGCGCATCGAGGCACTTGGTTCGGGATCCGACTACACGCCGTTCCTGCAGCATCTCGGCAGTCCGTCACTCGACCTGGGATTCGGCGGCGAGACGAAGGG
>JBOHRY010000167.1:0-3461 GCA_050732955.1 Gemmatimonadales bacterium
GCTCTTGAGCGGTAGCGCGAGTCGCGTCACGCCGCCAGGGCGCACCAGGTATTTCTCGGCCTCGAAGGTGCTGGTGGGACGGTCGATCACGGTAACGTGATTCCCGGCGCCGTCCCACACGGTGCCGGGCGAGACACCATACCCGCCGTCTGTGGCCGCACCGCGGAAGACCTCGGTGGCACTGGCGAGCGAGTGACCGCGGACCATGCGCTTGACGATGAACGGATAGCCCGATGCTGTCAGGTCGCCGGGCGTCCATTCACGGGCGACGAGGAGCGTATCGGTGCCAACCCAGGTGAAGCGCTGCTTGCCATGCGGCAACACGAATCCGTTTGCGACGAAGGTCCGGGTGCCGAGGTCGAACTCGCGCGCGGTGTTGGCATCTTCGCCCCCGTCGGAGAGTACGATCATGCAGCGTTTCTCGGCCGGCATGGCGCAGTCGGCGCCCTCCCAGACCCAGTTGGCCATTTCGGCTCGGGCCAGCGAATCGATGTCGAGCACCGTGGTCCATTCGGGGTGCGCGGTGCGATAACTTGCCGGAGTGGTACGCCGCCAGATCCCGCGGACGTGGGCGCTGTCCTGCCAGAAGTTGTACAGCGCGCCGCCGATGAACGAGGCGTACGGAATGCGATCGCTGGCCTGGGCGATCGCGAGCGCATCGTGGTAGTAGGAGGCGAAGTGCGGATCCTTCTCCAGCACGGCCATCGTCCTGGCATTCTCGGTGTTGACCCACGCCATCGCGCGAGGACCGCGCTGATCCTCGAGCCAGAGGAATGGGTCGCCGGAGCTGTCGGCCGCAGGCTTGACGACCTGGGCCGTCGCAGCGGCAGCGCCGCTACCGGTCAGGGCGATGACGACAGCAACGGCAGTGCGGAAGCGCATCGGAGGTGTCCAGGTTGGCAAGAGAGAAGAATCTAGCCTCCCGTTCCCGAACTATTCCGCCCGGATCGCCACCACCGGATCGACCCGCGAGGCGCGCCGCGCCGGGAACCACGCGGCCAGCATGCCGATCGCGAGAAGCACCAGCGGCGCCACCACGAAGATCACGGGATCGAGCGGGCTGGTGCCGTACAGCATTCCTGCCATGGTGCGGGTCACCGCAACCGCGCCGAGAAGGCCGAGCAGCAGCCCAATCACGGTGATGGCGAGCGCCTCACGCAGCACGTCGCCCACAATGCGTTCACGCGACGCACCGAGCGCCACGCGAATGCCGAGGGCGCGCTGTCAAGCCGTAGACGGTGGCACCGGGATCGGCAGCATGGACAGCGGCGCGGAACGCGGGCGCGACCGCCGCGAGCGTTGCCGAGGATCGCATCACGAACGAGATCTCGAAGGGAAGCGTACCGTAACCGACATACACCGTGGGAGCCGGGACATCGGTCAGCGAATCGAGCTTGACGTCAGAACCGCGTCGGTGCGGCTACTTCTCATCGGGTCGCTGCTTACCGCGGCACCACCGGCAGCGTCACATGGGTCGGGTGCGCAGCATCGTGCAGCACGCGCTGATGCGCCACGACGAACGTCGAGTCCCGTTCGTTGTTCCCGCCGGTGTTCAGGTTCCGATCGTACTTGGGGAAGAGCGCCGACGAGATCGTGACGCGGAGTCGATGACCCGGTGCAAAGACCTTCGACGTAAACCAGAGGTCGATGTCGTACTTCTCGACCTGCCCCTTCACCAGCGGCACTTCCTTGTCCATTCCCTGCCGGAAGCGCGCCCGGGCAAAACCGTCCTGCACCCGTTCGGCGTGTCCATCCGGGAAGACGTCGAGGAGCATCACCCCCCAATCGGTATCCCTGGCGTCGCTCGCGGCGTACACCGTCGCTGACATCTCGCCGGTGATTTCGAGTGGCCGCGTCAGGGGCGCCGACGTGAACACCAGTTCATCCGGACGCGTGGCGTTGAGGGCGGTGTAATCCTCGTTGAGCGATTCTTCCAGCTCGCGCGAATCGATCAGGAACGGCGTCGGATCACCGGGGTTGTAGGTGAAGGTATCCGCGGCGGCGCCCTTGGGCGGGAGCGAATCGAGCAGGCCATTGCCGGCGCTGGTGTGGGCATTCCCGTGTGACGAGACGTACCAGTTGGTGGCCTTTGCGCGCGCCAGCGGCCACTCATTCTCCTGGCGCCAGGTGTTGTCGCCCTGCACGAAGATGTCGACGGGCGGGAGCTTGTCGACCCCGTTGTCCTTGCCCAGCAGGTAGTGGTCGAACCAGCGGAGCTGGAGGTCGCGATACTCGTAGCGCGCCTCCGGACCGTAATCGCCGGCCACGTAATCCACCCCCTTGTGCGCGTGCACGCCCATGACGAGATGCCAGGCGGGATGGTTCTTCACCTTGAGCAACGCGTCGGTGTAATCGAGCGGGCCGCGGGAATCATCGTGCCAGCCGGCGAGGGAGAGCGCCGGCGCATTCACCTTGTCGATGAATGTCGTCGCGGCGTGATCGCGCCAGTACTGGTCGAGCGTCGGGTGCGCGATCCAGCGATCCCAGATCGCGACGTCGCCGCAACCGAGCCGCTGCGGAAGCGTCGAGAGCGGCAGATGGGTGATCGCCTCGCCGATGTCGAGTTCCGCCGTGTTGCGGGCCATGGTACGGTCCTTCATCAGGCAGACCCAGTCGACATTGATCGGTCCGAACGCCATCGCCGCGTACGGCACGATCCGCCACGGATCGCTGGTCGCAGCCGACGGTGCGATCGCCGCCAGATGCGGCGGGGCGCTCACTGCCGCAAACCAGACCAGCCGACCCTCGTCGGAGTGACCGATCATGCCGACCTTGCCGTTGGCGCCAGGGAGTTTCGCCGCCCACTCCACGGCGTCGTAGCCGTCCTGGATGTCGTGGCTGTAGTCTCCGAAGTCTGCAATGTCGCCGGTGGAGTTCCCGCGCTCGCGCACCAGCTGCCCCACATAGATGTACCCGCGCGACGCCCACCAGCGTCCAGCCGCGGGATTGCTGGCGCGGTACGGTGAACGCTGCATCACGACACCGAACGGTCCGGGACCCACCGGCCGCATGATATAGGTCTCGAGCTTGACACCATCGCGCGCGGTCATCAGCGTCGTCGTATCGAGCACGGTGGCGTACTGCGAATCGGAAGCGGGCATCTTCCAGACCTGGTACGTCGTCTCGACGACGGCCGGCGTCGAACGACGGACCAGCCGATACCTCCGGTCCTGCACCTGTCCGTTGGTGTACAGCAATCCGGTGAGAGTGTCGCCGCGCCACGCGGCGCGCATCACGACGGTGTCCCGCGCAACCATGGTCGAATCACGGTTGCTCGAGGCTCGATTTCCAGCCCGCCGCTCGATGGGCGTGTCCTGGGTGAGGATCACCAAATCGCCGTGGATCGAGACCCGACTGACGGTGAGCAACGGCTGGCCGGTGCGGCGGCTCACTTTTTCGTCTTTTAAATAATCCGTGCCGGCTAAGTGTGGGTTTTTATTATTGAGAAATCCTTCGAATCG
>JBOHRY010000168.1:0-7863 GCA_050732955.1 Gemmatimonadales bacterium
CTGCACCGCTGCCCGTCGTGCGACCGGGTCTTCTGCGGACCGCGTCACCACGCGCACTGGGCGCGGGCTCAGCATCTCTGGATCGCGGAGCGAGCCGCACATCTCGCGGCTCTGCATGCCGTGACCCAGGACGCGCGGTATGCCGGGCGTGCCCGGGAGCTGCTCGCCGCATACTATCGTCTCTATTTCGAACTTCCAAACCGCGACAACGTGCTGGGGCCGTCGCACCTCTTCTTCTCGACCTACCTCGAATCGATCTGGGTCCTCGACTATCTCTCGGCGGCTTTTCTGCTGCGCGAGATGCATGTCCTTGACGAGGACGACATCGCCACGATCGATGCCATCGCCGACGAGGCGGCAAGCATCATCGCGGAATTCAACGAAGGGATGTCGAACCGGCAGACCTGGAACAGCGCGGCACTCACCGCCATCGCCACCTGGTTCGGCGACGAGGATCTGGCGGTCAACGCCATCGAGAGTCGCACCGGGCTCGTCGGCCACCTGGCGGACGGCTTCGGGACGGATGGCATGTGGTGGGAGGGCGAGAACTACCACCTCTTCGCACTTCGCGGATTGATGATCGGGTTGCAGTGGGCAGGTACGGCCGGGGCCGACCTGCTCGAGAGCAACGACGTCGCGGCACAACTGGGTCACGCGCTCATGGCACCCGCGGATTCTGCCCTGCCGGATTTCACCTTTCCCGCTCGCAAGGATTCACGCTACGGAGTCTCGCTGGCCCACCCGGCGTATCTCGAATGCTGGGAAGCAGGTCTCGCGGCCCTCGCCGAACGCGCGCCAGCAGAACTCACGCCGTGGCTTGTCGCTCTTTACCGGATACCGGCGCGCCTGGAACTCACGTACGACGCCTATCTGCACGAGAGCGGCGAACCGCCGCGAACTTCGCACTCCCGGTCCGAACTTTCCTGGTGGGCGTTGCTCGTCATCGCACCGGTGCTCCCCGACGTACCGTCCCCATGGTCAGGGCAGAGCCGCCTGCTGGAGCAACAGGGACTCGCCATCCTCCGGCACGGCGATCGATATGTCAGCCTCGAATGCGGAGCGAGTGGTGGTGGACACGGGCACCCCGACCGGCTGCACCTGACCGTACACGCGGAAGGCGTGCACTGGTTGCCCGATCCCGGCACGGGCTCATATGTCTCGCGCGACCTCTTCTGGTATCGCTCGACCCTGGCCCACAACGCGCCGCTCATCGATGGCGCGGATCAGGCGGCAGGTGAGCCGGCGCGCTGCGCCGCGTTTGCGGTGAATGGTGATTGGTCGTGGGTCGTCGGTACATGGGGTGGCGTGCGGCGAGTCGTCGTCGCCGGCCCGGAGTGGATCCTCGACATCACGCACCTCGACAGCGATCGCCCGCGTCAACTCGACCTGCCTTGGCATCTTCCCGGAGAGCTTGACGTGCGAACCGACGGCGGATGGCAGCCGCTGGATTGGGTGACCGAGTTCGTCTCCGACGCAGTGAAGTTCGAGCCCGCGACCGGTGTCGCGACGGTACACGCATCCGCGACCGCGGCCGACCGTACGTTAACGATCTGGTTCGCCGGCGACGGCGAGTTGCTTCGCGCGAATGGCCCCGGTCTTCCGGGAACCGCAAGCCGCCGACCATTCTATCTCCGTCGCGCCAACAGCAATAGTTCCTTTGTCGTGTCGCTGCTCGATCTCTCGGCCAGCGTAACTGGACTCGATTTCGATGGCAGCCTCATCCGAATTTCTCATGGTAATCGCCAGGTGGCCGTCGAGTGGACGCCGGCAGAAGCCGTGGTCGCCACCGGCACGGCGCGGACGGTTCTGTCCGGAGTTCGTCCGGTTCCGCTCGCCGCGGCGACATTCGTCCTCGATCGCCCGCCGATCACCCGCGGCGAAGCGATCTGGATCGACACCGACCCGCCGCTGGACGGATCGACACGCGGATTCAATCGATCGGCCCCGCTGCGTCTCGACGAGGAATTTCAGTACTACCGAAGCGAGGCTCCCTTCCCCGGCGCAGACGAGATTTCCGCGACGGCGTACGTCAACTGGACTGACACCGATCTCTTCGTCGCGGTAGAGGTGGCCAAGTCGGACTCTGTTTTTCCGCCACCGGACGCGCCTCCGCTCGACCTGGACAACGAGCCCGACGATATCAACGCCGACGGCATTCAGGTCTACTATCGCGGCACTGATCATCGGGTGCACAGCTGGCTGGTGCGACCGCTGCCAAACGGGACGCTGCGCCAACGGCCCATCGGTGATACTCCTGCCGATGACGATGTCACCGGTGCATGGGCACCTACCCCGAACGGGTACTGCGTCACCGTGAGGTTTCCGTGCCCTCACCTGGCGACATTACGCCGGACGGAACGCCTGGCCTTCGACATCATCGTCAACGAGATGCGGCCAGGACGGACGCGGCGCGCCGGGCAACTGATCTGGAGTGGCGGTCCAGGCTGGGTCTATCTTCGCGGAGACCGCCACGATCCGGCGCACTTCGGTGAGCTGGAGCTGCGCGGATGATCGTCGGATTCACGTCGACAGGAAGCAAACGGCCGGACTCGCTCTTTGGACCGGAGCGCGAAGGACTTCCGGAGCGAATGCAGCGGAGCTCGGGATGCACTGTCGAGGCGGAAGGCAAGAGCTATCTCGATTTCATCATGGCGCTCGGGGCCGTGGCACTCGGCTACGGGCATCCTGCGGTCACTCAGAGCGTGTTCGACGCCGTCCAGCGCGGAGGTGTCGGACCGCTCGCTCCCGAAGACGAAGCAGCGTTCGCGGCCGAGCTGTCGCGCGCCATTCCGCTGCTCGAGCAGGTCCTCTTCCTCAAGACCGGAGCGGAGGCGGTCGCCGCCGCGGTGCGAATCGCCCGGGTCGCGACCGGGCGTGATCGCGTGGTCAGCTGCGGATATCACGGCTGGCTCGACTGGTGCGGCGACGCCGGTGGAATCCCCGCCGCGACTCAAGCCCTCCGACTGGCGATTCCCTTCAACGACGCCGAACGAACGCGCTCGCTGCTTCGCACCGCGGGCGATTCGATTGCCGCCGTTGTCGTCGAACCGGTCGTCGACGCCGTGCCGAACGGCGACTGGCTCACGGTCCTTCGCGAAGAAACGGCTCACAACGGCACGGTCCTCATCTTCGATGAGATCAAGACCGCATTCCGCCTCGCCATCGGCGGTGCCGCCGAGCGCTGGGGGATTGCCCCGGACCTGATGGTCACGGGCAAGGCGATGGCGAATGGCTTTCCGCTGGCAGCTGTCGGAGGAAGCCGCGACGTGATGCAGCACGCCACTCGCACCTGGATTTCCTCGACGCTCGCCACCGAGTTTGTCGCATTCGCTGCCGCGCGCGCGACCCTGAAGGTGATGCACGAGCAGCAGGTTCCCCGGTATCTCACGACCGTCGGCACCCGGCTCTGGAACGGACTCGGCCGCCTTGCGGACGAGCATCCCAGGCTTGGCCTCGTCGCCGCTGGTATCCCGGAGATGTGCTATCTCAGACATTCCAGCGAGCAGACGTCGCGCCGCGTCACGGTGGAGTGCGCGCGGCGGGGGCTGCTCTTCAAGCGCAGCGCGTACAATTTCGTCTCCCTCGCGCACGATGACGCGTCGATCGATCGCGCACTGGCAGTTCTCGCAGAGGTGCTGGCGGCGTGCTGATCGATGTTCACGCGCACTTCTACCAGCCGGCGGGGGCTCGCGCCGACTGGGCGGAGCGGAATGCTTCGCGTCTCAAGGCCGGCGCCCGGATCGGCATCACCCGTCACGTCGCCTCGATCCTCGGGACCTGGGGCAGGACTTCGCCGACGTACTTCCCCTCCCCGACCGACGTCGTCGCAGGGAACGACGCGTTACTCGCGTTGATTCGCGAGCACGTCGGCTTGATCGTCGGCTATGCCTGCGTCAATCCCAACTACACGGAACACGCTCTCGCGGAGATCGATCGGTGCCTCGACGCCGGGATGATCGGCATCAAGCTCGCCGCCAGCCGCCGCGCCGACGATCGGCTGCTCGATCCCGTGGGTGAAGCCGCGCGGCGTCGCGGCGTGCCCGTGCTCCAGCACATCTGGCAGCACCGCCGCCACGAGTGGCCGGGACAGGAAGCGTCCGACGGGAGCGAATTGGCGACGCTCGCCAGGCGGCACACTACGGTGCCCTTCATCCTGGCACACATCGGTGGCGGCGGCGACTGGCGGTACTCGCTTCCTGCGATTCGCCGGGTGGACAATGTCTTCATCGACCTGTCGGGAAGCGGCGTTGACGGCGGAATGCTCGAGGCGTGTCTCGATACGGTAGGCGTGACACGACTGCTGTGGGGATGCGACATCACGATGTGTGCCGGGCTCGCCAAGCTCCGCCATCTCGAGCGACTGCTCGCGCCGGACGACTTCGAACGGATCCGCTGGCGCAACGCCGCGGCGATCTTTCCAGCCGGTTCGGTGACCACGTGACGCAGATCGACATCAACACGTTCGTCGGGACCTATCCGTTTCACGATACGGTGAAGCACGATGTAGCGGAGCTCTCAGCGCTCCTGTCGGAATCCGACACCAAGGCCGCGTGGGTGTCGCAGCTCGATGCGATTTACCGGCAAGACAGTGAACTCGCGAACCGGACGCTCTACGCCGACTGCGCCGGCGACGCGCGCGTTTCGCCGATACCGTCGCTCGATCCCGACGACGCCGGGTGGCGCGCCCACCTCGATGAAGCGGTGTCTCGAGGCGCTCCGGCGGTCCGCTCCGATCCGTCGTTGTGCGGTATGCCAGCGGCGGACGAGTCGATGCGCGTATTGCTCGCGGCGTGTGCCGAATGTCAGCTACCGCTGATGATGGCGGTGCGGCTCGAAGACCTGCGACAGCGTGACCCCGCGGATCCGGCGCAGGATCTGCCGCCGTGGGCGGTGCGGCAGCTGATCAGGAGCCATCCCGCCGCGAGGCTGATCATCACGCACGCCGACCGTGACTTCATCGAGCAGGTGCACTTCGGCTCCACGCCGGACGAAGCCGGGCGGATCCTCTGGGACATTTCCTGGATATGGGGTCCGCCGGAAGACCACCTGGAGTTGCTGCTTCAGACCGTCGGACGTGACCGGTTCTGCTTTGGTTCAGGCGTGCCGCTGCGCCTGGGCGAGAACGCCATCGCGAAGCTCGACCTGCTCGACCCGGACCCTCGGCTGCGGCAGCGCATCCTGGCCGAAAACCTGGAAGCGTTTCTTGACCGTTGAGTCAATCCCTCTGCTTCATGCCAGCCAGCGGTCGAGATGACGGCGGACAAATTCATCGTCGTTGAGATGGGGGTAGGCTGCTGAGACGCGGTCGATCTCGTCCGATTGACCGGATGAGAGCTCTTCGTCCGGATCGAGGCACCACCGCCCGGCGAGCAATCCCTGGCGCCGGAGGATTTCGTGAATTCCCGGGATACATCCGCGAAAGCCATGCGTCGCGTCGAATACCGCACCGTTCGCGTCTGTGATCGCGCCCGCGAGGGTGAGCAGCTTCGGCGAAACCAGACGACCACCGCGAACCGCAACCTGGCAACGGCGATGGTGCTCCACCGCCTTCCGAGTCCAGAACGCCCAGTGTCCCAGCAGACCGCCGACGAAATGCAACGGCCGGCGCTTCGGCACCGCCATCGGAGTCAGCAGGTCGAGCAGGATGTGATCGTCGTTGCCGGTATACAGTGCGATCTCGCCGCTTCGGCCCGAATCCGTCACGGCACGGACCACATCGAGCGTCGCATATCGATCGAACGGCGCGACCTTGATCGCGACCACCGCTTCGACTTCGACGAACCGTCGCCAGAAACGATACGATAGCGACCGACCGCCGACGGCAGGCTGCAGGTAAAATCCCATTACGGGTGCCACAGCGGCGACCGCACGGGCACGCGCGATGAGGCGATCGTCGCTGGTGCTGCGAGGGCCTTGCATTCCGAGCAGGACTGCGTCGTAGCCGAGCTCGCGGGCGACGACCGATTCCGAGACCGCCTGGCGCGTCGGACCGATGACTCCGGCGATCATCACGGGTGACGTACTGGTTCGACGCCGCTCGCGCGCCGTCTCGATGGCGAGCTCGAGCACCGGGCGCAGCAATCCGTGCTTCGGATGGTGGATCGCAAACTGGGTGGTGTGCACGCCGACGGCGAGCCCGCCCGCACCGGCGTCGAGATAGTAGCGCGTAAGCGCCCGCTGGCGGCGCTCATCGAGACGGCGCGACACGCGCAATGCCAGCGGGTGGCCAGGAATGACCAACCCCCCGCGCAGTGCGGCGCGAACGTGCATCAGAACTGGCCGCCGCGTTCGGCGAAGTGCGTCGGCCGCCCCAGCGACCGCCCGCCAGCCATTACCCAGTCGGCGACGCGATCGATCATCTCCTCGAGCCTGACCGGTGGGTCACCGAAGATCCTGGCGCAGCGAGATGCGTCACTCAGGAGCGCCATTGAGCCTTCCGAGCGGCCGAACTTGGCGTGGGTTCCGAATCGACGCGCAAGTCCGTCGGCGATGTCGCGCACCGCCACCGCCGGCGAGCGCGTCACGTTCACGATGAACGGGGGTACCGCACAACGTTCCAGTACTCTCAAGGCGATCGAGTTGGCATCGCGCTGCCAGATCACATTGACGAAGGCGGCGCCAAGATCGATCGCCTCGCCCGACCGGACGGCGTCGGCGATGTCGCGCAGCACGCCGTAACGCGGTTCGATCGCATAGTTGATGCGGAGGAATGCCATCGGCGTCGCGTTGCGCTGACAGAAAAACGTCAGCACCTGTTCGCGCGCCGCGGCGGCCGTCGCGTATTCGCCAACCGGGCCCAGCGGAGCATCCTCGTCCGGTCCGGGGCCCGGCGCCGGGCTCAGCGGATAGACGTTCCCGGTCGAAAACGCCACGATGCGGGACTCTGCGAAGCGCTCGGCGACCAGCGCGGGTAGGTACGTGTTGGTCGCCCAGGTCGCGGCCGGATCCGTCGACGTTCCGAATTTGCGACCAGCGAGCGACAGGACGTGGGCCACGTCCGGGAGCCGGTCTACGGCGCTGCGATCGAAGAGATCACAGGAGATGGTCTCGATGCCCGCTCGCTCGATCACTTCGCGGACAGATTGGTCGCTGAACCGCGAGACCGCAATCACTCGTCGTGGCACGCCGGCCGCCGCCGAGGCGCGAACCGCGAGGCGCGCGAGGGACGGTCCCATCTTGCCACCTGCGCCGAGGATGGCGATATCGCCGGACAGCCGGGCCAGCGCCACCACCGTGTCCGGTGTCGGAGCGGACAGGGACTCCTCGAGTTCTTCCTCGGTCATCGGACGCTACGGTCTCGGTGCTGGCAACTCGCGACAGATGCCCACCGCGGGGATCTCATACCATCGAACCCTGGTGGTGCTGTCGACTCTCGCCCTGGAATTGCCGTCCTGGCGATCGACGGTCTTCGCCGTGATCCGGACACTGAAGCTCACGCCAGATCCCGGGAGGCGTGCGATCACAACATCGCGGGTGGCCACATTGCTGCCGATTCCCTTCGAATACGCCGACGATGATCCGCCTTCCAGGTCGCAGACCCCGATCAGCGTTTCCGCCTGCTGCCGAATCACGTGATGCGTCGTGAAGGTCCTGCCGGTCTCGAGCATAAACGGCTGATGCAGGACAGTCACATCGAGCAGGTTCCGGGTACCGAGGAAGGTTCTCATCTCCACACTCCGGATGCCGAGATCGGCGGGGGTCGCCGCTCGTTCTGCCACGATCGGACGTGATCCGGCGCTGGCAGGATCCAACGTGACGAGCAGGACGCCGCTGTCTCCGCGAGTCGATGCGGTCACGGCGTAAACCGCGCCGCTCGGTCCCGCTCCCTTGGCGAACAACCGCGGATGGGTGAACCCGTACTCC
>JBOHRY010000169.1:0-11952 GCA_050732955.1 Gemmatimonadales bacterium
CCGAGAGACCCAGGCGAGCTCCGCGACCTCACGACCCGGGTCAACGCCGCAACGGGACGCGACACCCTCGTCAAGTTCGCTACGCCGGCATCGCTCGATCAGTCGGACGAGAGCGCGGCAATCGTCGGAGCGATTCGCACGGTATTTCGCTGGCCGCGAACTGGGGACAGCGCTCTCATCGGACGTCCGACGCTCGGCCCACATCTCGGTGGCCGCGACCAGGCGTTCCTGATTTATCTGCCGATCTACGCTGATCGCCTCCGCACCGCGGATCCCGATGAACCGGTGCGGCCTGCCGGCGTCCTCTACTCCACGCTGCAGGTTGCCGACCTGGCGCGCCGGCTCGATACCGGGTCACTGCGGTCACTGCGAATCCGTCTATACCGGGCGCGCGACACGACCGCGACGGACCTGATGTACGACTCACGGGGTGCCTCGGCGCACGCTGCCGCGGGTCCACCGCTCCGCGTCATCTCGTCGATCAGCGTCCTCGGCACCCCATGGACCCTCCGACTCGACGCGCGACCCGGCTTCGGACTTCCCACGGACCTCGACCCTGTGCCGACGGTGCTCATCGCCGGCACCCTCCTCGCGCTGGTGTTGCTGATGACCATGCTGGCGAGGGCGCGGGCGCGACGCCAGGCGACCGACATCCAGAGCCGCTATGTCGAACTCTTCAGCGGCACTCCGGTGCCGATGCTCCTGGTCGACCTCGAGACGCACGCGTTGCTCGATGTCAACGACGCCGCAGCGAAACAGTACGGCCGCACTCGCGACGAGCTGCACGCGCTCACACTCAAGGACCTGCACGCTGACGACGATGCCGCTGCGCTGCTCGCGCAGGTCACCACGGCCGGCGACAGCTATCTCGATGCAGGGACCTGGCGGCACCGGACCAGCGCGGGAGATATCATCGAAGTGGCCATCGCGGCTCACCCGATCCATTTCAACGACCGGCCCTGCGCACTCGTTGCCGTGCACGATCTTACCGCGCAGCGGCGAGCGGACACGGCGATGCGCGAGAGTGAAGAGCGCCTCCGCCAGATGGCCAACCACATCAAGGAAGCGTTCTTCATCCTCGACCTGCCCGACTGGCAACCGGTTTATGTCAGCGCCACCTGGGCGGAAATCTGGGGCCGGCCGATGAGCGAGGCGCGCAACCCGGCGGCCTGGATCGACGCGGTGCATCCCGACGATCGCGACCTGCTCGCCGAGGCACAGGCTGCCAATCGCCAGGGCAAACCGGGTGTCACCATCTTTCGCGTGACCCGGCCCGACGGTGTACTACGCTGGGTTCGCGGCCGCACCTTCCCGGTTCGCGACGACAGCGGGAACGTGTACCGTGTCGTCGGCGTCGCCGAGGACATCACTGATCTGCGATCCGCGGAAGCGCGACTCGCCCAGGCCCAGAAGATGGAAGCCGTCGGCCGGCTTGCTGGCGGCGTGGCACACGACTTCAACAACTTGTTGACCGTCATCCTGGGTGAAGTGGATCAGCTGCGCAGTGAGCTCGACCCCGAGACGCCGGAAGCCGGCTCGGTGGCCGAGATTCGCGGTGCGGCCGAGCGTGCCGCGGCGCTCACCCGACAACTGCTGGCATTCTCGCGCCAGCAGATCATCGCGCCGACGGTGTTCGATCTCACCGCGTCGGTGAACGGTCTCGGCAACATGCTGCGACGCCTGATCGGCGAGAACATCGACCTGGTGATGCGCCTGGCGCCCGACACCTGGAATCCGATCGCCGATCCTGGTCAGATTGAGCAGGTGCTGGCCAACCTGGTGGTGAATGCGCGCGACGCCATGCCGGCGGGCGGAACGCTCACCGTGGAAACCGGGAACGTCACGCTTGATGGCGAGTACCCGTGGCAGAACGCGGACGTCAAGCCCGGCGATTACGTCGTGATGACCGTGAGTGATACCGGCACCGGAATGACGCCGGAAGTCCGAGCCCGGCTATTCGAACCGTTCTTTACCACCAAGGCCCAGGGGAAAGGCACCGGACTCGGCCTCGCCACATGCTACGGGATCCTCAAGCAGGCCGGCGGCCACTTGAGCGTGTACAGCGAGCCCGACCTCGGGACCACCGTCAAGGTCTACCTCCCGCGCGGCGTCAAGCCGGCCGATCAACCAGCGGATGAGGCACGCCGCACCTTGCCGCGCGGTGACGAAACGATCCTCCTGGTCGAAGACGAGGCGGCGGTGCGCCGCATCGCCGTGCGGCTGTTGCAGAGCCAGGGGTACACCCTGCTGCAAGCGCAGAACGGCGCGGAAGCCGCCGATGTCATCACGTCGCACCGCGGCACCATCGACCTGCTGCTCACCGACGTCGTCCTCCCCGGTATCGGTGGGCGGCAGATCGCCGAACAGGCGCGGGCACAGCGGCCGGGAATCCGCGTGCTGTTCACGTCCGGGTATACCGACGACCTGATCCTGCAGCACCGTCTGGTGGAGAATCACGTGGCGCTCCTGCCGAAGCCATTCTCCCGCGAAACGATCGCGCGAAAGGTGCGCGAGGTGCTTGACGCCCCGGAGCCGGTCGCAATCGAGGTCTGAGGTCTGCGGCAACTCGCGTGCAGGCCTGGCCGGGTACGACGTCACCTCCGGCGCGATGTCGGCAACACTCGAACACGAACTCAGCACCACCGGCATGCGGCCGGCCAAGGGCGCCCGATGGCTGGACGCGTCACGCAGCGCCGCCACGATCATCTTCGGACCTGCTGACACCCGCAATTTCGCCATCCGGTACTGGAACAGCGGCGTCGTCGAGCCGAGCCGTGGCGGTCGTCCCGCCTTCACGATCATCCTGGAACACCCCGGCGCGTTGCGCTCCGCGTGCCTGCCTCCGACCGAATTGCGACTCGCCGAGGCATACATCTATGGCGATCTCGACATCGAGGGAGATCTCGAGGCCGCGGCGATCGTGACCGCGGAAGTGCCGGGGCGCCTCGTGCAGCCGGGTGCATTGTATCACCTCACGCGCGCACTACTGGCGCTTCCTCATTCGGGTTCAGTGCACAGTGGCGCGCGGCGTTCACTCGGGGGAGCGCGGCTGTCGCTGCCTCATTCGCGCCGCCGCGACGCGGCCGCGATCCGCTCGCACTACGACGTGGGCAACGAGTTCTATGAGCTCTTTCTCGATGAGCGCATGGTGTACTCCTGCGCCTACTTCGAGACCGGCACCGAAACACTCGACGAAGCCCAGCGCGCGAAGCTGGAGCACATCTGCCGCAAGATCCGGCTCAAGCCGGGCGATCGGTTGCTGGACATCGGTTGTGGCTGGGGCGGCTTGATCCGTTACGCCGCGGAAGCGCACGGAGCGATCGCGCTGGGCATTACGGTGAGTCCGGCGCAGGCGAACCTGGTGCGCGAACGCATCGCCGCCGCCGGACTCGCGGATCGTTGCCGGGTCGAGCTCTGCGACTACCGCGAGCTCGCGCCGGAATCGCCGTTCGACAAGATCGTCAGCGTCGGCATGGCGGAGCATGTCGGCCGCCGGAATCTTCCGGAATACTTCCGTCAGGCATTCCGATTGCTGCGGCCGGGGGGTCTCTTTCTCAACCACTGCATCGCCCACGACCGGCGGGAGCGTCACCTGCTGGCGCGAGTGGTCGCGTGGCGCACGGGCGCCTTCACGAAGAAGTACGTCTTCCCGGACGGTCAGCTTGCCAGTATTGATCGGTTGTCGCGGACGGCGCTCCGCGCGGGGCTCGAGGTCAGGGACGTCGAATCGTTGCGGGAGCACTACGCGCGCACCCT
The DNA here is from genome assembly GCA_050732955.1 of Gemmatimonadales bacterium. Classification (GTDB taxonomy): domain Bacteria; phylum Gemmatimonadota; class Gemmatimonadetes; order Gemmatimonadales; family GWC2-71-9; genus Palsa-1233. The sequence goes on from JBOHRY010000169.1 coordinate 3,757, forward strand.
CCGGGACTGGGTCGCGCGGCTCGAAGCCGCGCGTGATCGCGCCCGGGAACTGGTGGGTGAGGAGACGTATCGCGTCTGGCGCCTGCATACTGGTGGGGCGGCGGCAGCGTTCGCCGGTGGCCGCCTGACCATTCACCAGATGCTGCTCGCGCGACCGGACCCGGCGGGACACGTACCGGAGCTGCCGCTGACGCGACAGGATATCTACTGTCCCGTGGTGTGACCGCAGCTAGAGCCGGTGTTCAAATCCACGGAGCGGTTGCGCGTGCCCGCCCAGCGTCGCGTCGACACCGCGCCCATCCGTCACCGTTCCGATGCGCGTCAGCGGGAGATCCGCCGCTGCGGTGAAGTCCTCCGCCGCATCGAATTCTCGTGGCAGCGTGACAAGCAGCTCGTAGTCCTCTCCCGCCGACGCGGCCATCAGCTGCGGCGCGTGGGCCGCTTGCGCAGCGGCGTGCAGCATGGATGGATGCATCGGCAGCGTGTCGAGTTCAAGGTGCACGCCAACGTGAGATGCAGCAGCGAGGTGCGCGCCGTCGCCGCCGAGTCCGTCGCTCAGGTCCAGCATCGCGGTCGCATTGTGTCCGGCCAGCCAGCGCGCGGCCCCGATCCGCGGCACCGGATGCGCGAACGCAGCGCGAGCGGCGGCATCCGGCTCTGATCCCGCTTGCCACGCGGCGAGTGCGGCACCTGCACCCCCGAGTTGGCCAGTGACCCAGATCCCATCTCCCGGCCGCGCGCCGGCGCGGGACATCGGTCGCCGGGCATGACCGATGACGGTGATGGCGATGACCCAGTCGCTCCCCGAACTGAGGTCGCCGCCGATCACTGATGCTCCGACGCTTGCGGCCGCCGCGCCAACGCCTCGCATGAGATCGACAAGCGCCGTCTCGCCGCTATTCGGCGCGACCACGACGGTCGCCAGCACCGCTGCGGGCGTCGCCGCGGTGGCCGCGAGATCGGAGAGTGCCGCGGCGCACGCCCGCCAGCCGATCTCATCGAACGCCAGCCACTCCGTGCGGAAATGCACCCGCTCGACGCTGACATCGACGCTGATCACCGGGGTTCCGTCACCCCGCGGAATGACACCGGCATCGTCACCGAGCCCGGCCGCGGCATCGCCGAGTGCGGCGGCGATGGCGCGAATGCGATCAAACTCGATGCCGCCGCCGAGAGAAATCGCCGTCATATCGCTCGTGGTGCCGGCAGGTCGAGGATGAGGGGCATGCGCCGGACGGGTCCTGGCCTGCTCCACCCACGCCAGACATCCTGCAATCCAGCGATGACATCCATCGGGCGCATGGCTCGCGCGGTGACCCGGCGCGCGGCGACGTCCGCCGCCTCGCCATGAGCCTGCGCGCCGAGCGCGGCGGCATCCGGCAACGCGATGCCCTGAGCCATCAGCCCGGCGATGATACCGGTCAGGACGTCGCCGCTACCGCCGGTGGCGAGGCCGGGATTGCCGGCCGCCACGGTCAACAGCCGGCCATCCGGTGACGCAACCACGGTCGGCACCCCCTTGAGCAGAACGGTGGCACCGCTCGCCTGCGCGGCATGGCTCGCCGCATCCCACGGTGCAGTCTCGAGATCGACAGCTTCATCGCCAAAGAGCGTGCGAAACTCGCCGACGTGGGGGGTGCAAACGATCGGCCGCGACATCGCGAGCTCGCGCAACGCCGGCCGCCGCCCCTTGAGCACCGTCAGCGCGTCGGCGTCGACGACGGCTCGCTTCGCGAGACCGAGCGCTGCGAGTACGAATGCGTCGCGGCCCGCATCGCGTCCGAGGCCAGGACCGATGGCAAGTACATCGGCGCGGCCGATGAGGTCAGCCACCGTCCTGTCGATCGTCCCGGAGAATTCCTGCGCCATCGTCTGCACGTCGGGCTCGGCCGCGCGAAGCGTCTGCAGGGCCGGTTCCGGCCCCACGACGTGCACGAGTCCTGCGCCCGCACCGAACGCGGCGCGCGCGGCGAGGCGCGCCGCGCCGACCATCGCCGGCGTCCCGCCGACGATGACCACGCGTCCCCGCATGCCCTTGTGCGCATTGGCCGCGAACGGCCGGACGCGTTCGGCGCACCACGAGCTGTCGATCAACGCCGGCCATTGCGGATCGGCTACGGGAAGTCCGATATCGACGACGACCAGATCGCCGATGTCATCGCGCGCGAGGAGATGGCCGCGACGCGGACCACCGAACGTGACGGTGATCGCAGCGTGCAGCGGGCCATGCTGTACGCCGGTCGCGAGATCGAGGCCGGTCGGTCCGTCCACTGCAAGAACCGGGAGGTGCAGATCCACGAGCCGATGCAGGAGCGGCATCATTTCGCCGCGCGGTGAACCCGAGGCGCCGGTCCCCAGGAGAGCGTCGATCACCAGACCAGCACCTGGCCATGGGCCATCCGCCGGGACGACCTGTACGCCGTCGCGGATGGCTGCGTCGCGCGCGGCCGCCGCGATTCCGGCGCTGGGCGACGACAACTCCGTGACCCACACGCTCACGTCCATGGCGCGAAGTGCGCGTGCCGCGACCCAGCCATCGCCGCCGTTGTTTCCCGCGCCACATGCCACGAGCACGCCGGCCTGCGTCGCAGCACCCAGGCGGTCAAGTGCAACCTGGGCCACGGCGCGGCCAGCGCTTTCCATCAGCATGCGGGTGGAGCGACCAGCACCATCGGCCAGTGCGTCCCACGCGCGGGATTGTTCAGGAGTGAGAACGGGAATGGTGCTACGCATCGGGGAAGGATTGTCGAGAAACCGGCGCAGGGCTAGTGGCTGGGCTCCAGCTCGCCTCCACTTCCCGACATCTCGTATCCCGTGTCGAATGCGGCGACGAACTCGTACACCCCGGCGAAATCCGCTTCCTTGTCGCCAGGCTCGGTGCTCAGCAATTCGATCGCCACCAATGCGTACACGATCGCGCCGAGATCGCCGGTGCAGCGGACGCCCCAGTGCTCCAGCACCGGGCGGGCCAGCAGGCCGAAGCGTTCACGCGCCAGATCACGGCATGCCCAGGCCAGTTCGGCGCCTGAGACGTGGCGCCGGACGTCGAGCTTCGACTGCAGGTACTCGATCGCCGCGAGGACAAAGAGATAGGCGCGTTCGTCGTACTGCTTGCCACCTCGCGCGTGAATGCGCGCCAGTACGCCGTCGGCGAATTGCACCTCGTGCATCAGTGCACCAGCCCAGCCGGGTAGAGCGGGAAACCCGCGGCGAGCGACTCGACATCGTGCTTCACCCGCGTCAGGGTGTCGGCATCGCGACCGCGAAGCGCGGTGTCGATCAGTTCCGCGATGCGCAGCATCTCGGTTTCACCCATGCCTCGTGTGGTCAGCGCCGGCGTCCCCACGCGAATGCCGCTGGTGACGAACGGCGACTGCGGATCGTCGGGGATGGTGTTCTTGTTGACCGTGATCCCGGCCGCACCGAGCAGGCGTTCGGCCTCCTTGCCGGTGAGATCGAGCGCGCGCAGATCCACGAGCATGAGATGCGTGTCGGTACCGCCGGACACGATGGCGTAGCCGCGGTCGATCAGCGCCGCGGCGAGCAGGCGCGCATTGGCCACGACCGCGGCCGCATACCGCTTGAAATCCGGCGCAAGCGCTTCGCCGAAAGCCACGGCCTTGCCGGCAATGACGTGTTCCAGCGGGCCGCCCTGCCCTCCCGGAAAGACGGACTTGTCCACCGCCTTGGCGTGTTCGGCGTGACAGAGAATCACGCCGCCGCGAGGACCCCTAAGAGTCTTATGGGTCGTACTCGTGGTAACCTGCGCGTGCGGGATGGGCGAAGGATGCACGCCGCCCGCGACCAGGCCGGCGAAGTGCGCCATGTCAACGACGAGGAATGCCCCGACTTCATCGGCGATGCTCCGGAACGCCGCGAAATCGATGATCCGCGCATACGCCGACCCGCCGGTCACGATCAGCTGCGGCCGGACCTGTTTCGCGATCTCGCGGATCTGGTCGTAGTCCATCCGGCCGGTCGCCGGTACCACGCCGTAGGCGTGCGATCGCCAGACCTGACCGGTGTGGCTCACCGATGTGCCATGGGAAAGGTGTCAGCCATGCGGCAGCGACATGCCCAGAATGGTATCGCCGGGCTTGATCAGCGCCATGTAGGAGCAGAAGTTGGCCTGTACGCCGGAATGCGGCTGCACGTTGGCGTGCGCAACGTCGTAGATCCTGCGTACGCGATCGATCGCGAGCTGCTCGACCAGATCCACCACCTCACAGCCGCCGTAGTACCGCTTTCCCGGATAACCCTCGGCGTACTTGTTGGTGAGGCAGGACCCCATTGCCTCGAGCACGGCACGGGAGGTGAAGTTCTCGCTGGCGATGAGTTCGAGCCCGTCACGTTGACGGCGAAGTTCCGCTTCGATCAGCGCGGCGACGGCGGGATCAGCCTTGGCAAGCGGCGCGTCGTGCGCCGGCGCTGCCGTCACTCCACTTCCTCGATCTTGGCGATCCGCTTGATGTGGCGCCCGCCCTCGAACGGGGTGTCAAGCCAGGTGTGCAGGATGTCCAGCGCGGTCGCGTCGTCGATGCACCGTGACGGCAGGACCAGCACGTTGGCGTCGTTGTGCTGCCGCGAGAGCCGGGCGATATCGTGATCCCAGACGACGGCGGCGCGCACCCCGGGGTGCCGGTTGGCGGCATAGGACATGCCGAGGCCGGAACCACAGAGGAGAATGCCACGGTGGACGATTCCCTCCTCGATCTCGCGCGCCACCGCATGCGCGTAGTCGGCGTAATCCGATGGTTGCGTGGAGTGCGATCCGACGTCCTCGACATCAAATCCGAGGCGACGGAGTTCTTCCGCCAGCACGGCCTTCATCTCGTATCCGGCGTGATCGGCGCCGATGGGAATGCGTTCGGGCATGCGGGAAAGGTAATCGCTGCTCTGTCACCCGGAGTGACGACAGCTGACCTCAGCGATCCCCGGCGATCCACATCCGCTTGAGCGCGGCGACCGACCGGATGCGTTCCTCGGCGAGTCGATCGGCCGCCTCGAATGACGGAATCTTGTCGCGGTCGGCGATGGCGAACACCCGCAGGATGGTGTCGTAGATCTCCTGCGCCTTCCGCTTGGCGCGGTCCATGGTCCAGCCTTGCAGCTCGCCGAAGACGTTGACGACGCCGCCGCCGTTGATCACGTAATCGGGAGCGTACAGCACGCCCTTCTTTTCCAGCGCGACACCGTGGCGGGTTTCGGCGAGCTGATTGTTCGCGCCACCCGCCACGATCTCGACGGCGAGTCGCGGAATGGTGTCGTCGTTGATGATCGCGCCCAGAGCGCACGGCGCGAAGATATCCGCCTTGGCGTCGTAGATCGCGTCCGGCTCGACCCCCTTGGCACCCATTTCTTCCACCACGCGCTTGACCTTTTCCTGATCGATGTCGGTGGCGATCAGCTTGGCCCCTTCGTCCTTCAGGTGCTTCATCAGGTAGTAGGCGACCTTGCCCGCACCCTGCACCGCCACCGTCTTCCCCGCGAGTGAATCCTTCCCCCATCGCTGCTTGGCGCAGGCTTTCATGCCGATGTACACGCCGTAGCCGGTGACCGGCGATGGGTCGCCGGAGAGGTTGAGAAGTCCAGCGACGTGCTTGGTTTCCCGCCGCACGAATTCCATGTCGGTCGGCGACGTACCGACATCTTCGGCGGTGATATAGCGGCCGCCGAGGGTCTCGACAAAGCGTCCGTGCGCGCGAAAGAGCGATTCCCGGTCCGGGCGCTTGGGGTCGGCGATGATGACCGCCTTCCCGCCGCCGAGGTTGAGTCCCGCGACCGCCGACTTGTAAGTCATCCCGCGCGAGAGCCGCAGGACGTCGCGCAACGCCTCCTCCGTCGACTGATACGCCCAGACCCGGGTACCACCGAGCGCGGGCCCCAGCGTCGTGTCATGAATCGCGATGATCCCGAAGTACCCGCAGGACGGATCGTGCGAGAAGAGGACCTGTTCGTGGCCGCGGGATTTGAGCTCGTGGAAAACGTCCATGAAGTAGTGCTCCGGTTGTGAACCCTAGGCCTCAGGCCTTAGGCCTTAGGCGTTGAGCATGAGGCCGTGGGGAAAATGTGCTTCGTTTTCATGACTTCGTGGTGATCGCCGTCTGACGCCTGCGCTCAATGCCCAACGCTTAACGCCCATATGTGTAGAACCCGCGCCCGCTCTTCCTTCCGAGCTCCCCTGCCGCAACCATCTTCCTGAGCAGCGGACATGCCCGGTACTTGTCGTCGCCGAGCCCGCGGTGCAGCACGTCGAGGATGGCGAGGCAGACGTCGAGACCGATGAAATCGGCCAGTGCCAGCGGACCCATCGGATGAGCCATGCCGAGTTTCATGACGGTGTCGATCGCGTCGGGCGTCGCGACCTGCTCGAAGACGCAGAAGATCGCCTCGTTGATCATCGGCATCAGGATGCGATTGGCGACGAATCCCGGATAGTCGTTCACCTCGACCGGCGTCTTGCCGAGCGCGGTGGTCAGATCGGTGACGGTCCGGGTGGTGGCATCGCTGGTCATGTGGCCGCGGATCACCTCGACCAGTTGCATCACCGGCACCGGATTCATGAAATGCATCCCGATGACCTGCGGCGCGCGCCTGGTCTTCGCGGCGATCTCGGTGATCGAAATCGAAGACGTGTTGCTGGCGAGAATGGCGGCAGGGTCGCAGATCGCGTCGAGCTTGGCGAAGAGATCGAACTTGACCTGCGGATTCTCGCTCGCCGCCTCCACCACGAGCGCCGCATCGGCGGCCGCGGCGAGATCGGTGCCGAAACGAATCCGCGCCAGAATCTCCGCCGGTGCCTCGGCGGCGATGGTTCCCTTCTTCACCTGGCGGTCGAGATTGCCCTGGATCGTGGCGCGCGCCTTGTCGAGCGCGGCCTGATTGACGTCGATCAAGGCCACGTTGTGGCCGTGTTGCGCAAAGACATGGGCGATGCCGTTGCCCATGGTGCCGGAGCCGATGACGGCGAGGGAAAGCATTAGGGGTTAGGCATTAGGAGTTAAGGGTTCGGAGCCGGTCACAGCGCCGCCACGCTCAGCGCCACCGCGTTTCCGCCGCCGAGGCAGAGCGTCGCGAGGCCGGTCCGGGCACCGCGATCCTTCATGGCATAGAGCAGTGTGGCGAGCACGCGCGCGCCCGAAGCGCCGATGGGATGACCCAGCGCAATCGCGCCGCCGTTGACGTTGACACGCGCCAAATCCCATCCCAGCGCACGGCCGTCGGCGAGCGCCTGCACCGCGAATGCCTCGTTCGCCTCGATCAGGTCATAATCCCCGATCGACGTTCCCGCCTTCTGCATCAGGTTCTGCACCGCACGCACCGGCGCAAAGAAGAGATCCTTCGGTTCACCGCCGCCGGTCGCGTAGGCGGTGATGCGCGCCAGCGGGGTCAGACCATGGGTCCGCGCGAAGGCGAGTGATGCCACGACCGTCGCCGCACCGCCGTCGTTGAGCCCGGGGGCATTCCCCGCCGTCACGGTGCCGTCCTTCCGAAAGACCGGCTTGAGCTTCGCCAGCGTCTCGGCGCTGGTGTCGGCACGCGGTGACTCGTCGGCGCTCACGGTGGTGGTGCCGCCACGACCGGTGATTTCGACCGGTACGATCTCGCCGACGAACTTCCCAGCCGTCTGTGCTGCGACGGCCCGGCGGTGCGACTCGACCGCGTAGGCGTCCTGGTCCTGACGCGAAATCTTCGCCGTGTCCGCGGTGTATTCGGCGTATTCACCCATGTGATTGTTGCCGAAGGAATCCCAGAGTCCATCGTGGATCATGCCGTCAACGATGGTCTGATTGCCGGCCTTGATGCCGTTGCGGTAGTTGTAGAGATAGTGCGGAGCGTTCGACATCGATTCCATGCCGCCCGCCACGACGCAGGCGGCGTCGCCCGCCTTGATCGCCTGCGCCGCGAGCATCACGGCCTTGAGCCCCGAACCGCACACCTTGTTGATCGTGACCGCCGGAATCGTGGCGGGGAGGCCGGCGTGAATCATCGCCTGGCGCGCCGGCGCCTGCCCCGTTCCGCCCTGGACGACGTGTCCCATGATCACGTCGTCGATCAACTTCGCGTCAATGCCGGCCCGACGCACCGCTTCGGCGATCGCGATCGATCCCAGACGCGTCGCGGGGACGGAAGAAATCGCGCCGAGATACTTGCCGATCGGCGTGCGACAGGCACTCAGGAGAACGGGAGTAGTAG
>JBOHRY010000170.1:0-9922 GCA_050732955.1 Gemmatimonadales bacterium
GCTCCGCCCTGGGAGATATAGATCTCCGAGTTCCCGTTGAGCCCCTTGGTGACCGCGACCGGATCGTGGACCGGAATCGGCGAGCCGCGAACCGCTTTCGCGGCGGCGTCTAGCTCGACCGCCATCACCGAACCATCCGCGCGGAGGTAGACCAGATATCGATCGAGCACCGCGAGCGGCCGAATTCCCTTGATGCCGAGGAGCGTCACCTTGCCGTCCTTGAGCGACGCGATGGCAAGCTGCGACGAGGCGAGCCCACCGAACCAGTCAGCAAATACGACGGCCTTCCCGTCTGGCGTGCTGACGGGCCAGATGTGATTGCGTTCGCCCTTTGCGGAGTCGACATGCGTCAGTGCGACGGGAGTGCCACCGGCTGCGCTGACGCGCGAGAGGCCGCTGAAGGGGCCCCATTCGCCGAGGATGATCTCGTTGTTGACGGTCCAGCAGGAACCGTTCTGCGCGCCGGCGTCTGCGATCACGACTGGCGCGCTGCCGTCAAGGCGGACCTTCAGTTCCTTTCCCGACGCGTTCTCGAAACCGAGCCACTGACCGTCCGGCGAAAAATATGGCTGGTTGGCGCCGGCGGTTCCCGGGATCGGCCTCGGATCGAGTTGATCAGTTCGCAGGTAGTACAGTTGGCTCGTGCCGACCATTCCGCTCGCGCCGCGCGGAAGGACATTGTAGACGACGGTTCCCCCATCGGGCGATATCGCCGCCGGCCATGGAAAGTTGTTTCTCGCGGGGGTGCTGTCCGAAGTCGTAAGGATGTAGCGGATGGCGGGGATCGCCGGTGCCGAAGGGCGTGGCCGCAGCAACATCGCAACGCTCGCGATCGCGACGATCGCCACCGCGGCGACCGCGACGAACCAGGGATCCCGGTGACGGGGAGAGGATGGTCGCGCCGTCGCGGAACCAGTCACCACATGCGCTGCGGTGAAGCTGCGGTTGTCGAGTGCCGCGGCAAACTGGCCCGCGGTGGCAAACCGGTCGGCGGGCAACTTCTCCAGCGCGGTGAGTACCGCCTGTTCGACGTTGGGCGGAATGGTGTGGCGTTGCGTGATCAGTGATCGCGGTCGTTCGGTGACGACGCGGGCGACGATGGCCTGCGCCGTCGAGCCGCTGAACGGTGGATCCCCGGTGAGCATTTCGTAGGCGACGCAGCCGAGGGCGTATACGTCGGAGGCCGCTGTGATCTCGCGTTCGCCCATCGCCTGCTCAGGCGACATGTACTGCGGTGTGCCGAGCGACATCCCGGTTTCGGTCATGCGGGCGCCGGCCGTGCTCGCGGCAAGCGCGATGCCGAAGTCAGCGACGAGGGCACTGCCGTCGTGCAGCAGAATGTTCTCGGGCTTGATGTCGCGGTGGATTACGCCGTGGCGATGGGCATAGTCGAGCGCGCCTGCGATTTCCGTGGTGATCCGCACCGCGTCGGGGATCGGCAGCTGCTTCTCGCGGTTCAGCCGATCGCGGAGCGACTCGCCATCGACAAACGGCATGACATAGTACGCCGTACCGTCGATCTCGCCCGAATCGATCAGGCCGAGGATGTGCGGATGCTGCAGGTTGGCGATCGTCCGGATCTCACGAACGAAGCGTTCCGCGCCGATGACGGCCGCGAGCTCGGGTCGGACGACCTTGATCGCGACCTTGCGATCGTGCTTGAGATCGCGCGCCAGGTATACTGTCGCCATGCCGCCCTGACCAAGCTCCCGCTCGATCGTGTAGCGGTCGCCGAGCGCGGCGGCGAGTCGGGTCTCTGGGTCAGCCATGAGCGATCCTTGTCATGCGGAAGCGTGCTCGAGCAGATCGAGACGATGCCGCGCGAATGTACCCGCGCTGCTGAGTTGCGTCAGGGCGGCTCGCGTCACCCTGGTATCCGCGCGACGATCAGTCGCGTCGGTCGCATCACGCCGCCGCTTCCAGTCCCGCCATCAATCGCAGCAGGAGATCCTGATTCGCTTGCTCGCGCGGTACCTCGCCCACGAGCCGTCCGCCCCGCAGCACCACGATCCGCCGCGAGAGGTTGAGCAGTTCCGGCAGCTCGCTCGAAATCAGCAGCACGGCCGTTCCCGCCGCCGCGATCCGGTCGATCCACGCGTGTAATTCCATCTTGGCGCCGACATCGACGCCGCGGGTTGGTTCATCGAGAATCAGGATGGTGCTCTGCGCGGCAAGCCACTTGGCCAGCACCACTTTTTGCTGATTGCCGCCCGACAGCGTCATCGTCGCCGTCTCGAGCGCCGAGCTGCGGACCTGCAGCCGGTCGAGCTGTTCGCGGGCCAGCGCTCGTTCTCTCACTCGGCTGATCCAGCCGCCGCGAGACAGCCGCTCGAGGATCGGCAGCGTGACGTTTTCCCGGGAGAGCATCGAGAGCACCAGTCCCTGGCGCTTGCGATCCTCGGGCACCAGGCCAATACCGCTGGCCAGTGCGTCGCGCGGCGAGCGCATCGCCACCGGCGCGCCTCGCACGGTGATTTGCCCTGTCGCACGTGGGTCGAGTCCGAACAACGCCTGCGCGAGTTCGGAACGTCCGGCGCCGACCAGTCCGGCAACGCCCACGACTTCGCCGGCGCGCAGCGCGAATGAGATGTCGCTGAACCTGCCAGGACTGGAGAGGTGATCCAGGCGCAACATCTCGTCGCCCGGCGCCTGACGCTGGTGCGCGGGGAAGTATTGCTCGAGTCGTCGGCCGATCATCTGCTGTACCAGTGCCGCTTCATCGAATGACGCCGTGGTTTCGGTCACGACGTGCTTGCCGTCGCGGAGCACGGTGACCGTGTCGCATAGCCGGAAGATTTCCGGCATGCGGTGTGAGATGTAGATCATGGTCACACCGCGTTCTCGAAGTCGCACGATCAGGTGGTACAATTGTTCCACTTCGCGCTCGCCCAGGGAACTCGTCGGCTCGTCGAAGATGATTACCCGGGCGCCGCTCCCCACCGCGGCTGCGATCTGTACTATCTGCTGTTGCGCGATGCTCAACGTTTCGATCCGGCGCTCTGGATCGATCGCGGCACCGATCGATTGCAGGAGTCGCGTCGCCTCGTCATGGAGCCTCGCGCGGTCAAGCCAGCCGCGGCGCGATGGCAGCGCACCCAGGAAGAGGTTCTCGGCGACGGAAAGATTGTCGCAGAAAAGCAACTCCTGCGGCACCATCGCCACGCCGGCAGCGAGCGCAGCGGCTGGCCCCTTGAACTGCACCGGAGCGCCGTCGAGCCAGAGGTCGCCCTCGTCGGGCGACTGGATTCCCGCGAGGATCTGGCTCAGGGTGCTCTTGCCCGCACCATTCTCACCGCAGATGGCGTGACACGACCCTGCGGCGATGTCGAAGGTGACGTCATCGAGTGCCACGACGCCGGGAAAGCGTTTGGTCACTCCGACAAAGCGGACCGCTGGCGTTGTCATGACAACAATTCAATCATCAGTTCGGCAGCGCCAGATACTTGGGATCGACGTCGTCGAAGCCCCACGCCTTCAACTGGCGGGCCCACGCGCCAAGGTTGTCCTTGCTCACCCGCACCAGCTTCATGTCGACGTGCTCCGGCACCGGCTTCTTGAGATAGACGTGATCGATGATCGTCCGCACCGAGACATCACCCCAGAGATAGGTCGGCTGTGCGAGCAGTACCGGAGCCAGGCCCTTCTCGACGTACGCGAGTTCTGCCGGAAGCCCGTCCACCGCCACGATCTTCACCTTGGGGTCGAGGTCGAGGAGCGCCTTGGTGAAGAGCGGCCATCCGCCGATCATCGCCCACCCCTCGATGTCACGATTGGCTCCCTGCGCCCGAAGGACTTCCTGCGCGGCGTCCTGCGGCGTCTCGACGTGGTTGAACACACCGATGATCGTGATGCCGGGATACTTCGCTGCCTCCTCCTTGGCGCCGGCAACCCGCTTCTGCAGGTTCGGGGCATTCTGGTTGCCCGCGAGGATCGCGACCTTGCCCTTGTCGTGCATCTGTTCTGCCAGCTCCGACATCACCTGGCGTCCGATCGCCATGTCGTCGCCGCCGTAGAACGAGAACCGTTTCGACTGCGGGGCATCGCTGTCGAACATCATCACCGGCACACCGCGCGCGACCGCATCGTCGATGGCCCCGGTGATCTTGCCGGCATCGCTGGCGGAGATGAGCAGCGCATTGTCGCCGGCATTGACCGCCTCGGCGATGCGTTGCGCCTGCACGGTGCCGTCCTCGTTGGGCGGCGTGAGCCAGTCGATCTTGATGTCGATTCCCATCGACTTGCTCAGTTCGGCAGCGGCCGCCTCGGCGCCGGTCCTGGCTGAAAGGAAGACCGGGTTGGTCGAGCTCTTGGCGATCATCCCGATACGAAAGGTCTTGCCGGTGGAGGATTTCGCGGGCGCGCCGCCCTTGCTGCACGCAGCGAGCGCGAACGGGAGTATGGCGATGAGCTTGATTCGCATGATTTGACCTCGTTGCGTTGTCGTGGTCACTGCCCGCTTCGCGGTGTCTGGTTCATCAGTCTCTTCGCCAGCAGCTTCGATCCGCTCTGGTCGAGCACGACTGCGACGATCAGCGCGGTGCCGATGATGATCCATTCATAGTTCTGGTCGAGGTGCAGGGTGCGGATCGCCTGGCGGATCAACACGATCAGCAGTGCACCGAGCATCGCGCTGAGTGCGCTCCCCTTGCCGCCAGTGAGGCTCGCACCGCCGACCACCGCCGACGCGATGACGTACAATTCATAACCGGTTCCGTCGGAAGAGGTGGCGGAACCGTAGAAGCCGGCGCCGAGAAAGGCCGCGAATCCGGCGGTGAGACCGGCCCAGAGAAAGACACCCAGCTGGATGCGGTTGATCCGCAGGCCCGAAAACCGGCTCGCCTCTGCATTGCCGCCAACGGCGAAGACATGCCGGCCCATCACCGTGCGCGTGAGATACAGGGAACCGACGATGGCGACGGCCAGCATGCAGAGCAGCGGCACCGGGAAGAGCGATTCGCCGAGTCCGAGCGGCGCCTTGGCGACGTCCGTCAGCGCCGTCGGAACGAGGATGCTTTCGGCGTGGCTCAGCACGAAGGCGATGCCGCGAAAGATCCACATGGTGCCGAGCGTGATGATGAACGAGTGCACGCCGAGACCGACGACCATGACGCCGTTGGCGAGGCCGCAGAGGAAGGCGACGGCCATGCACGTGGCAAGGCCGATGAACACCGTAGGCACTGGCGCCATCGGTCCCAGGGCGCGGAGCACCATCGCCATCACCACGCCGGCGAGGGCGTAGACCGCTCCCACCGAGAGGTCGATCGCACCGGCGATGATCACCAGCGTGGCACCGACACCCATGATCGCGAAGGTGCTGGCATCGGTCGCCATCTGGATCAGCGTGTGCGCGTTGAGGAAGTTGTTGACCGTGGCGCCCGAGATCGGGTCCACGTGCGTCCCGGCGACCAGTGTCAGGATGGTGCCCAATGCGAGGAGGACAATGATGAGCCCAGCCGACGGGGAGCGCAGCAGCGACCGGTGCACGACGGGTGGATTCCCTCACTGCGTTCGGGGCAGGTGTTCGGACGGTAACCGCTTGCAAGACTAGAGCTTGCCGGGTAGTCTGTCAAATGACACCGCTCAAGCCCAAGGATACGCCGTGAAACTTCCGCTGCACGAACCGCGCGTCGCACCGGCGCCCCCGAAACCGCCGCGTCCGGTTACGCTCGGCCTCGTTGTGGGGAATCGCGGCTTCTTCCCGCAGCACCTGGCCGAGCGCGGGCGGAAGGAGATGCTTGCGGCGCTGGACGCGCAGGGATTCCGCGTCGTGGTGCTCGACGCAAAGGCGTCGCGCCACGGTGCGATCGAATCGCGCGACGAGGCGAAGGCGTGTGCGGCGCTCTTCCGGTCGGAACGCGACGCGATTGACGGGATCGTCGTCACGTTGCCGAATTTTGGCGACGAACGCGCGGTGGCCGAGACGCTGCGCATGGCCGAGCTCAACGTTCCGGTCCTGATCCACGCCTCGGCCGACTCCCCGGACGCGATGACGATCCGCGACCGCCGGGATTCGTTCTGCGGCAAGATCTCGGTCTGCAATGTGCTCACGCAGTACGGCATTCCGTTTTCACTCACGACGCGGCACACCGTCCGGCCCGATGCCGACACCTTCCGGGCGGACCTCGCGAAGTTCGCCGCCGTCTGCCGGGTGGTGCGCGGCGTCCGCAGGGCGCGGATCGGCGCGATCGGTGCGCGGCCCGCCGCATTCAAGACGGTGCGGTACAGCGAGAAGATCCTGGAGCGGAGCGGGATCGCCGTCGAGCCGATCGATCTCTCCGAGATTCTCGGCCGCACCGAACGGATGCCGGACGACGCGCCCGCAGCCGTCGCCAAGCTCGCCAGGATTCGCGACTACGTGCCGACGACAGGCATCCCGGAGCCGGCGCTGGTCAAGATGGCGAAACTCGGCGCCGTGATCGATCGGTGGATGATCGAGGCCGACGTCACGGTGAGTGCGGTGCAGTGCTGGACTTCGCTGGAGGAATTCTTTGGCGTGGTGCCCTGCACCTTGATGAGCATGATGAGCAATGATCTGCTCCCCAGCGCCTGCGAAGTTGATGTCTGCGGGACGCTGAGCATGTACGCGCTGGCGCTGGCATCGGAATCGCCGAGCGCACTGCTCGACTGGAACAACAACTACGGCGACGATCCGGACAAGGCGGTCTGCTTCCACTGCAGCAACCTGCCGAAGCATTTCTTCGACACGGTAAAGATGGACTATCAGGAGATCATCGCGGGGACGGTCGGCAAGGACAACACCTACGGCACCTGTGTCGGCCGGGTGCGCGCGAGCCCGATGACCTTCGCCCGCTTTTCGACCGACGATCTCTCCGGAAAGATCCGGGGCTATGTCGGCGAAGGACGCTTCACCGACGATTCGCTGGAGACATTCGGTGGCGCGGGGGTGGTGGAGATTTCCCGGCTGCAGGAGCTGCTCCGGTACATCTGCACCAACGGGTTCGAGCACCACGTCGCGGCGAATCTTTCGTCGGTGGCGGATGTGCTGTACGAAGCGACAACCCGGTACTTCGGGTGGGATGTGGTGAGGCATCGTTGAAGGTCCTTCCCCGATGACCTACGTCGCCGGTGTCGACTTCGGCACGCAGAGCGTTCGCGTCTCGATCGTCGATCACCTGACCGGTGTCGCCGGATTTGCCACGGCCGAATACCCGATCGAGCGACGGCGCGACGACCCGGATTTCGCCACGCAGTCGCACGCCGACCACATGAAGGCGCTGGTGACGGCGATGCGCCTGGCGCTCGCCGACGCCGGAGTATCCGGCAACGAGATCAAGGCGCTGGCGCTCGACACCACCGGATCAACCGTGGTCCCCGTTGGTGAGGGGCTCAAGCCTCTCGACGACTACTATCTCTGGTGCGACCATCGCGCGTCGGCCGAGGCGGCACGCATCACCGACGTGGCGAACGAGAGCGGGCTGCCGGCGATTCGCGCGTGCGGCGGCGTGTATTCGTCCGAGTGGGGATTCGCCAAGCTGCTGCACTGGCTGCGCCATCATCCGGAACAGCGAAGCTCCTTCGTCACCGCCGTCGAACACTGCGACATGGTCGCGGCACTGCTCACCGGCGTCACCGATCTGGCGCGGATCCCGCGAAGTGTCTGTGCGATGGGGCACAAGTGGCTCTGGAGTGCAGCGGATGGCGGGCTCCCGTCGGAAGAGTTTCTCTGCCAGGTGGATCCGGTATTTGCGGGTATCCGGGCGACGCTCGGCGGCCGCTACACCACGTCGGACCAGATCGCCGGACGGCTGACGTCCGAGTGGGCGAAACAGCTGGGTCTCGCTCCCGGCATCCCGATTCCGGTCGGCGCGTTCGACGCGCACTGGGACGCCATCGGCGCGGGCATCGCGCGCGGCGATGTAGTGAACGTGGTGGGCACGGCGACCTGCGTGATGGCGATTGCCAAGGCGCCGTCCGAGATTCCCGGCCTCTGCGGCATCGTGCCCGGATCGATTCATCCGGACTACGTGGGCATCGAGGCCGGTCTCTCGGCGACCGGCTACCTGTTCGAGTCGATTGCGCGTCGCTCGAACACCACGGTAGCGGCACTCAGCGGCGAACTCGATGCGCACAAGGCTGGCGGCACCGGTCTCTTGCGCATCGGCTGGGACAATGGCGACCGTACCGTCCTGGTCAATCCGCTGCTGGGCGGCGTGACGCTGGGTCTCACGCTCAATACCACCGCAGCCGATGAACTATTCGCCGCGATCGAAGGAACGGCATTCAATACCCGGATCATCCTCGACCGGATGCACGAGCACGGCGTGCCGATCGAGCGGGTGATCCACGCCGGGGGGATTCCGCAGAAGAATCAGGCGCTGAATCGGGTGTACGCCAGCGTGCTCAACAAGCCCGTGCTGGTCCCCGAGCGGCCAATTACTTCACTGGGGTCGGCGATCTTTGCGTGCGTGGCGGCGGGGTTGCATCCCAGCATCGAAGCGGCGCAGAACGCGCTCTGTCCGCCGTACCGGACCGTGCTTCCTGACGCCGCGGGGGTCGAGGTGTACCAGCGGTTGTACGGGTTGTATCGCAAGCTGTACTTCGCGATGGGGGTGCCGGGATCGGTGCCGGTGGCGATGGGCGAATTGTTGCCGGAGTTGCGGGAGATCGCGTCGGCCGTACGGCTCACTCGCTGAACTTCGTCGCCAGCACCTTCGTCCTGAGCGCGATGTAGCGCGGATCGTCCTTCACGCTGCGGAGCCAGGGTGTGTCCCAGTTCATCAAGAGCCGGCTGAAGTACGTCTTCATGTCGAATCCCTTTTGCAGCCACTTCATCGCGTTGTCACGGTCGTCGATTCCCGCGTACGCCATTGCGATGTAATTCGGGTCGATCCACTCCTTGTTGAAGCGCGCCTCCAGCGAATGAATCTCTGCAAGCGCGTCGCCCCGCCGGCCGAGCTTGTCGTACGTCGCCGCCATACCGAAGAACGGCATGTCCGCAATCTTCCGGAAGGCGAGAAACGCCGAGAGCGACTCGTCGTACCGGCCCAGTTCGCGAAGCGCTTCTGCGTCGGTCACGTCGAGAAGGAATACGGTGGAATCGACCTTCTTTGCGGCCATCTTCGCCTTGAGCGCATCGTCCCAGCGACCGGCCCAAAGCAGCGCATCGGCGCGCGCATGGGGGCCGATCGGCGACAGCGGATCGACCTGAATGAGCGAATCCGAGAGCGCGAGCGCGCGAGTCGTGTTGCCGGAGAGAATCGAGAAGCCGATCACCATGAACATTCCGTCAGGCGATGCTGGGTTGAGCGCCAGGCCGCGATTCATCTCGGCGAGTCCGCCGTCGAAGTCCCAGTTGGCGGCGGCAAGCTCGAAGCCGAGCAGCACGCGGCCATCGGCCAGCATCGAATCGGCCGCTACGGCGAGGCGTGCTTCCTTGAGGGCCAGCACGTGGTATTCATGCGAAGGCGCATAGACATCGGCCTGCATGTCGTATGAAAGCGCAAGCCCCGCATGCGCCTGTGCATACCCGGGGTCGAGCTTGAGCGCCGCCTTGAAGAAGGCCTCGGAACGCCTGAGCCCCGGGCCATCGAGCTTCGCCCGTTCGGCTCGTCCCTGCAGGTACAGGTCGTGTGCTTCAGCATTCTCGGTACGCCCGGCGTGGGCTGTTGGCGACAGCACGACCCGCATCTCGCGGGCAATCGCGGCGGCGATCTCATCCTGCATCGCGAAATTGTCCTTCATCTCGCGATCGAATTTCTGCGACCAGAGCATCTTGCCGGCCGAATCGTTGAGCTGCATCTGGAGCCGGATGCTGTTGCCCTGCGACTGGAGTTTCCCGCTCAGCAGCATGCCGACGTGCAGCTGGCCGGCAATCTCCGACGGAGCCAGCTGCGTTCGCTTGAATCGCGCCGTGCTCAGGTCGCCTACCACCTCGAGTCCCGGTGCCTGGCGCAGGTTGCCG
>JBOHRY010000171.1:0-6379 GCA_050732955.1 Gemmatimonadales bacterium
CCAACACTAATCAACGCCGAGCGTTGCGGCGCGGCATCGCGGCTTTCCGCTACTTGCAGGCGCCAGTGCGCTGATCTCTGAGGTCCCTTCCACCAATTCGCGAACGCACCATCGCGTGATAATCAAGATGAGATCAATATCGTAAAACTTTGCCAGTCATCAATTTACAAGCGGCAACTTGAGTACTGTGTTTTCCACAACCTCATGACCGCATACCCCCTCCCCCGTCTTTTTGACGCAAAATTGCCCTGGTTGGAGGGTTATCAGCCTTGCTTGGGACCTCTTACGCGGCGGTAGAGGTCAAGGTGCGCGTCCACCATCGCGTTCACCGTGAATCGTCGCCGCACCCGCTCCCTCCCTGCCCTGCCGAACCGCTCCCGGAGTTTGGCATCGCCAGCCAACGTCCGCATCGCGTCGGCCAAGGCTCCCACGTCACGGATGGGGACCTCGATCCCGGTGGTTCCGTCGAGGTTCACCTCGCGCACCCCTGACGGCACCGCCGTGGTGATGACCGGACGGCCGGAAGCCATCGCTTCCAGCAGCACCATGCCGAACATCTCCTGGACACTGACTGACGGGAGGACCAGGAAGTCGGCGTCGGCCATTCTCCGCGGGAGATCTTCGTCGGGGTATTCCCCCCACCACTTGACCCGGTCCTCGACGGCAAGGGCCTGGCAAAGGGTTCGAAGTCGATGCGTTTCCGGTCCCGAGCCAACGATGTCCAGTCGAAGGTCAGGCACCAGTTCCAGAGCCCGCAACAGGAAGTCGACGCCCTTGTAGGCGAGCAGGCGTCCGATGAACAGAGCGCGAGGGGGATTTCCCGGCGGCGGAGGAGGCACCAGCTCCCAGCGGCGCTCATCGATTCCGAAGGGGATTACTTCGACTTTGTGCTCGAAGCCGCGGAGCTCGCGCGACAGGGCGATGTGTGCCTTGCTGGGCACCACGATCGCCTCCGCGCTCCAGAGGGCGTACTTGGACGGCAGCCAGTACTTGAAGCTGGGATAGTCCGAGTGCTGCGTCACCACCAATGGCGCCAGGGAGGGCCGTAGCGCGTAGGCGATGTCGGCCAGCGAATTGGGATGGTGCAGGTGAATCACATCGGCGCGCTTCCAGGCCGCGCGCACGTACCCTGGTGCCAGCTCCTGCGAGCCGACCGGTGCGAACGACCACGCTCGCGTGATCGAGGCGCGGCGCCGCTGCCCCGGTCGCGGACCGCCGAACGACGTGACTGCCACGACTTCAGCCTCATGCCCGCGATCGGCCGCACCTTCTGCCAGTCCTTGCACCACGCGTTCCATGCCGCCGGAGCGCGGCCAGTAATACTTCGCGAGGTGCAGGATCCGCATGGGGTGGAAGTTAGCGGCGACCAACCCATCTTTGTCCGGTGCGCGTCCTCATTCTGTCTGTTGCGGCACCGCCGTTGGGCGTGCTGCGTTCGCTGACCACACTCGGCGTGGAACCGGTGGTTGCGTGCGCGGGAAAGGAAAGCGTCACCGATGGCTTGATCCAGTTCGTGCGCATCCCCGTGCGTGGCGACCCCGACAAACCAACCGACCTGCGATGGTCGCGCCGGGTGCTCCGCTCGCTGATGCGCGACAGCGCCCCGGCGCTGCTGCACATCGTCGGCGACCCATGGACACCCACGGCCGAAGCGGGCGCGGCTGCGGCCAGGCGTCTCAGCGTTCCCTATGTACTCGTCGGTACGTCGAGCGTGGGAGGCCCCAAGGGTCTGACGGCGACCTGGCAGAGTGATCGCGTGCGAAATGAAGCCGCCGCCCTGGCCGGCACCGGACGGATGGCGCTAGACCACCTGCTCGGCAGCACCAACTCGTCCCGGCCAACCGCCGTGCTTCCGCCTGGCGGCGTGCAGATTCCGGTGGCGTGGCTGCCCCGCCCGGATTCTTCGCCGGTCGTCTTCGCTGCCGTCGGGCGCCTGATCGCCGCGCGTGGCATCGACCTCCTGCTCGACGCGCTGGGCGCCACGTTTGGCGAATGGCGGCTCCGGATCGTCGGCACGGGCCCGGTCCAGCAGTCGCTGGAGCAGCACGCCCAGCGTCTCGGCCTCTCGGCGAGAACCGAGTGGCTCGGTGCCGTCCCGCGCGAGCAACTGGCGGCGTTCTGGCCGGAAATCGATGTCGTCGTGGCGCCGTCACGGTCCACGTCCGAATGGGTCGAGCCGACCGGAGCGAGCGTGCTCCAGGCGATGGCCCACGGAGTGGCGCCGGTCGTCACGCGGTGCGGCGCGCTGCCCGATGTCGTCGGCGAAGCGGGACTGATCGTTGACGAGAACGACACCGTGGCGTTGACGCGCGCGATTCAGGGCCTGGTGGCGGAGCCTTGGCGTTGTCGCTCGATCGGCGCCGTCGCCCGGCAACGAGTTCTGGAGCAATACAGCGACGCCGCCATCGCGGAGAGGATGGTCATGTTGTGGCGGCGTGTGCTCGGCTGAAACGCGCCATCAGAGCGCTGTGGCGATTATCTCCGGGCTCCAGGCTCCGGGCCGGCTCCGGGCTCCGGGCTCCGGGCTCCGGGCCCTGCGCTATGGTACTCTCGATACCACTCCACGAACTTCGCCACACCGACTTCGATTGGCGTGCCCGGATGGAATCCCGCATCCCGCACCAGATCGTCGACGTTCGCTGAGGTCGCGGGGACATCACCCGGCTGCATCGGCAGAAATACCTTCTCAGCGGTGCGGCCCAGCGATCGCTCCAGCGCTTCGATGAACGTCATCAGCTCGGCCGGCTTGTTGTTGCCGATGTTGTAAAGCCGGTACGCTGCGCTGCTCGTCGCGGGATCGGGTGCGTCGCTATCCCAATCGGGATTGGCACTCGCCGGCCGATCCGAAATCCTCACCACACCCTCGGCGATGTCGTCGATATAGGTGAAATCGCGCTGCATCCGGCCGTGATTGAACACCTCGATCGGGCGCCCTTCCAGGATCGCGCGCGTGAAGAGGAACAACGCCATGTCTGGCCGGCCCCACGGACCGTACACGGTGAAAAACCTGAGGCCGGTCGTCCGCAATCCGTAGAGGTGCGAGTACGAATGGGCCATCATCTCGTTGGCCTTCTTCGTTGCGGCATAAAGCGAGACGGGGTGATCCACGCCCTGATGCGTCGAGAACGGCATGCAGGTATTGAGCCCGTAGACGGACGACGTGGATGCGTACGTGAGATGCTCGACATCATGGTGCCGGCACCCCTCGATCACGTGCAGGAAGCCGACCACGTTGCTCGAGATGTAGCTGTGCGGATGCGTCACCGAATAACGCACGCCGGCCTGCGCCGCAAGATGAACGACGCGAGGAAAGCGCTCGCGCGCGAAGAGTTGCTCGACCGAGTCGCGATCGGAAAGGTCGAGCCGGACAAAGCGAAACCCCGGGTGCCGCGCCAGTCGATCGAGGCGTGCCTGCTTGAGCGCGGGATCGTAGTACGGGCTGAGATTGTCCAGCCCGACCACCTCGTCGCCGCGCGCCAGCAGTCGCTCGCTGACGTGATATCCGATGAATCCCGCGGCTCCGGTGACGAGGTGCTTCATGTCGTTCCTTCCGGCGTGAGTGGCGCCATCGCTTCGGCGACCGGTTGCACCGCCAGACCCTCGCGTCGAAGCTGTTCGGTGCGCCAGGGCTCCAATCGCACGGAGACGGCGAGTCGATCGCCGCACAATGCCTGCCCGAGGACGTCGCCAACACGGTGCAGGTAGCTCAAGCGCCGCCCATCGGCTGGATCCAGCAACACCCGGACCACGGGACGGATGGCGGCTCCCCGGCCGCGAAGTTCTGCCTTGAGCGGCTGAAGGCCGTCGGTTCGCATCGCGGTCGTGAAGATCGCTCCGGGATAGCGGGCCCGCGCCTGTTCGGCAAAGCCTTGCGGATCATCCAGGGCGTCCAGCTTGTGAAAGACGATGAGCGTGGGGCGTTCCTCGAGGCCGAGCTCCGTGAGCACTTCGTTGACCGTGCGCATGTGGTCCTCCCACTCCGGATGCGAGGCATCGGTCACATGCAGCAGCAGATCGGCACTCCCGGCTTCCTCGAGTGTGGCGCGGAAGGAGGCAACGAGGTCGTGCGGCAGTTTGCGGATAAATCCGACGGTGTCGCTCACGCGGACCCGCAGATTGTCGCCAAGATCAACCTCGCGCGTCAGCGTGTCCAGCGTGGCGAAGAGGCGGTCTTCCACGAAGATGTCGTGCTCGCCTGACAGCGCGCGGAGGAGGCTCGATTTGCCGGCATTGGTGTAACCCACCAGTGCCGCCGAGAGCACCGCGCTTCGCCCGGACCGGATCGTTTCGCGGTGGCGCGCCACGTCTTCCAGCTTGTCGCTGAGCAGCCCGATCTTGTTGCGGATCAGGCGGCGGTCGGTCTCGAGCTGGGTTTCGCCCGGGCCGCGCAATCCGATGCCGCCGCGGATCCGTGACAGGTGGGTCCACATCCTGGTCAGGCGCGGCAGGAGGTAGTGCAACTGCGCCAGTTCGACCTGCAGCTTCGCCTCCGAGCTGCGCGCTCGGGTCGAAAAGATGTCGAGGATCAGCTCGGCGCGATCCATCACCCTGGTGCCGAGGGATTCCTCGAGCGACTGCCCCTGTCCCGGCGTCAGTTCCTCATCGAAGACCACCAGCGTCGCCTGCAACTGCTCCACCAGCGCGCGCAGCTCCTCCACCTTCCCCTCGCCGATCAGCGTGGATGGATTCACCGCCGCGATGTGCTGCGTCAGCGTTCCCGCGATATCGGCTCCGGCGGTGTCGACCAGTCGGGCCAGTTCTTCGAGGTGTTCGGAAATCTTCTGCGCCCCGATGGAACCCTTGCGCGGTGCGGCCACCAGCACGACACGCTCACGGGGCGGTGTGAGTTCAATCATCCATGCTCTTTCCACCACTTGAGGCGTTCGGCGATGCGTTTCTCGTGGCCAAAGGCAGACGGTTCATAGAATGTTTCGCCGGCCACCGCCTCGGGAAGATAGACCTGTGGCACATAGCCGGTGGGCGCATCGTGCGCGTACTGGTACCCCGCGCCGTATCCGAGTTCCTTCATCAGACCGGTCGGCGCATTGCGGATGTGCAGCGGGACTGGAGCCGCCGGTGTCGCCTCGGCCCGCGCGGTCGCGGCCGACCACGCGGTGTAGATCCGGTTTGACTTGGGCGCGGTTGCGAGATACACCACGGCTTCGGCCAGCGCCAGTTCGCCCTCGGGACTGCCAAGCATGTGCCATGCGTCGCGCGCCGCGATCGCCAGCGGCAGCGCCTGTGGATCGGCGAGGCCGATGTCTTCGGATGCCATGCGGACCACGCGCCGGGCCACGAACATCGGATCCTCACCGCCGGCCAGAATCCGGGCGAGCCAGTAGAGACTCGCCTGCGGATCGCTGCCACGCACCGACTTGTGCAGTGCGGAGATCAGGTCATAGTGCTGCTCGCGATCCTTGTCGAAGATCGGTACCCGTCGTGCGAGCGTGCTCCGGATCACCTCCGCATCGATCTTGCCCTGCGCGCCGACGTGTTGTGCGGCCGCCTCCAGCACCGACAATGCCCGTCGCGCATCGCCATCGGCGAGGTTGGCCAGCAGACCGCGCGCGGAGTCGTCCACGTCGAGCGCCAGGGCGCCGAGACCACGATCTTTGTCCGCGATCGCGCGATCGATCACCTGCCGCAGTTCGGTCACTGCCAGCGGTTCCAGAACCCAGACTCGGCACCGTGAGAGGAGCGCCCCGTTGAGTTCGAACGACGGATTCTCGGTCGTCGCACCGATCAACGTCACGACGCCGCCTTCGACCGCGGCGAGAAAGGCATCCTGCTGCGCCCGGTTGAACCGATGAATTTCGTCGCAGAAGAGAATCGTACCGCGTCCAAGGCGACGGCGCTCCCCGGCGTCGCGCAGGATCTCGCGCACGCGCACGACTCCCTCGGTCACGGCGCTGAAGCCGACGAACTCGCGATCGGTGTAATGCGCGATCAGTCGCGCCAGCGTGGTCTTCCCTGTCCCGGGCGGACCCCAGAGGATGATGCTGCCGACGTCGCCGCGACGGATGGCATCGCCGAGCGGCTTGCCCAGGCCAAGAATCGCGCTCTGGCCGACGAACTCATCCAGCGTGCGCGGACGCATCCGGGCCGCGAGCGGTTCCGGCGTGGTGAACAGCTCCAGTCCGGTCATGACCGGCGCTCGAGCGCCAGCGCAAGCAGCTGGTCGCGCGCGTTCAATGCCGGTGCATCGATCACCCGGTCGAGCAGGTGCTCCAGTATCCGGCCGATCGCCGGTCCACTGGGCATACCCGCGGCAAGAAGATCGTCGCCGGAAATCGCCAGCTGTTCCCGCGACGTCGCCTCACGCCGCGACCGCACCCCGGCCATCACGCCGACCCACCCATCCGCGTCATCACCCCGGGCG